>CAYPMF010000015.1:0-14933 GCA_964411805.1 uncultured Actinomycetes bacterium
CCCTGGGCTTCAAAGGCCCATGTGCTAGCCACTACACAATGGCGGAACCTGAATTCTCCCTTATTTTCTTTTAATTGCCAAAAATCCACTCAGATTTAATTAATTTAAAGAGTTTCAACAACGCGAGCGCCCTGAACTGGCCCACTCGCACGAGCAACTCCAGCAACAACACCACTAGCGCTAAGCGCCACTGATAAATCAAGTGACTTCTCTTCATCCTCAACTAAGAATGCAACTGTTGGACCAGATCCAGAAACAATTCCACCAAGCACGCCATAATCTTTTCCAACTTCTAAAACTAAACGAAGTGCTGGTCGTAATGAACACGCTGCAGCTTGCAAATCATTTGATAGAGCTTTACCAACTTCATATGGATTACCAGAACCAAGTGCTTGTAACAGTGGTGAACTAACTTGTGGTTTTGCAATATCTAAACCTTCACGCAAGCGATCGCACTCTTTATAAACTGCTGGAGTAGAAAGTCCTTGACTAGATAGCGCAAGTACCCAGTGATAAACACCGCGCGAAAGAGCTGGGGTTATTTGATCACCATGGCCGCGACCAATTGCAATTCCACCGGAAATAGAAAATGGCACATCACTTCCCAATTCAGAAGCCACTCGCTCCAACTCATCGCGAGAAAGTCCCAATTCAAATAGCGAATCAATTCCAACTAAAACGCCCGCGGCATCGGCGCTACCGCCAGCCATGCCACCTGCAACTGGTATTTCTTTTCTTAAATGGATTGAAATATCTTCAGATATTCCATATTTCAAAACCATTAGCTTGGCTGCTTGATATGCCAAGTTTTTATCATCGGTAGGAACCCCGGTTGCAGTTGGACCTGAAACTGTTAAAGAGATGCCGGTATTAGGAACGCCGTAGCGAACGGTTACATCATCAAAGATTGAGATAGCTTGAAAGATTGTGGTTACTTCGTGGAAGCCATCGGATTCAAGTGGTCCTACAGAGAGTTGTAGGTTCACCTTTCCAGGGACCCGTACTACAACTCCATTGCGACTCATTTAAGAATCTTAGCGATTTTTATGAACTCACTTAACTCTAAAACTTCTCCGCGCACGCGAGGATCAATTCCTGCGCTCTCAATTTCGCTCTCATTCACCAATCCATTAAGTGCGGCACGCAACATCTTGCGACGTTTAGCAAACGATTGGTCGATAATTTCGAAGGTTTTCTTTCGCAATTCTTCATCGCCCGGCTCTGCATGGCGAATAAATTTAACTAGCGATGAATCAACGTTTGGCACCGGCCAGAAAATACTGCGACTGACGGTTCCTCCGGAAGTAAGCGCCGCCCACCAATTTGCTTTAGCTGATGGTGCGCCATATTCCTTTGTGTCAGGTTTTGCAATCAATCGGTCCGCAACTTCACTCTGAACCATAACGACGCCTGATTTGATAGTTGGAAATAATTCTAAGAAGCGAAGCAAAACAGGTACTGAAACGTTGTAAGGCAAATTTGCAACTAAGACAGTCGGCTTAACTGGCAACTCAGATACTTGCATCGCATCGCTATTAACAACTGTTAAGTTCTTTAAATCAAAACCATGGCGTTTAACAGTTTCTGGTAACTCTGTTGCCAAACGATTATCGATCTCTACCGCGACTACTGATTTTGCTTTTTCAAGTAGCGCCAGAGTTAGAGATCCAAGACCTGGTCCAATCTCAAGTGCCACATCATCGCTACCAACTTCAGCAATACTTACGATACGCCGGCAAGTATTGGCATCTACTACAAAGTTCTGGCCCAACTTTTTAGTTGGTGTAACTCCAATGCGTTCTGCAATCTCTCTGATTTCAACAGCGCCCAACAAATTAGACATTAATTAAAACTTCCAAAGATTCGTTCGTTATTTGAAGAGATTGCGGAACAAAGTTCATCAAGATCTTGACCGCGCTCACTCGCCATAAAGCGCAGAATATTCGGGATCTGTGATGGGGTATTTAACGCACCGCGATTTGGCATTGGACATAAGAATGGTGAATCGGTCTCAACCAGTAATTGGTCAACTGGTACTAATTTAACTGCCTCACGTAATTGCGGCGCATTTTTAAAAGTAAGCGTCCCGGCAAAAGAAAGTATGTAACCGGCATCGATACATTCTTTAGCCATCTCTGCATCGCCTGAATAACAATGAAATACAGTTTTTTCTGGGGCGCCAACTTCAAGCAGAATGTCTAGCACCGCACGATGCGCATCACGATCATGAATAACTAGCGCCTTATTTGTAGCCTTGGCTATTTCAATATGGCGCTTAAAAGAATACTTCTGCTTATCTTGTAACGCTGGTTCGGTGCGAAAGAAATCTAAGCCAGTCTCACCAATCGCTCTTACCTTTGGATGAGTTGAAAGTCTTTCGATAACTTTTAAATCTGCCTCTAAATCCGCAACGACTGGCGCTTCATTTGGATGAAGTGCCACTGCAGCTAAAACATTTGGCCAAGTTTCGGCTAACTTAACTCCCCATTCAGATTGCTCCGCAGAATAACCAACTTGAACAATTCGATCGATTCCTACACTTGCAGCATCTCTAAGTACCTGACCAATTTCAGGTGAATCGTAAGAAGTGTTTGTAACTATTTCTAAGTGCGCATGTGAATCAACACAATTAACTTTGAGTGGCTCTGGAAGTGGTGCTGGCTGGCGATCAATATCGCGATTGTGGCGATCCGCCATTCTTACTTAGCTTCTTCTAACCTTGGGAAGAGAACTGCTCCCTTTGTAACTTTGCTACCGCTCTTTAATTGGCCCCATGTTGCTACATTACTTATCTCTTGCTTGCCAATTGGTCCAAGTGAACTAGCACCAAGTGAATCCCAAAGCTTTTCAGTTGTCTCTGGCATTACCGGATGCAACAAAACTGCAAGAGCACGAATCGATTCCGCAGTGTTATAGAGAACTGCATTTAACTCAGCAGCGCGCTCTGGATCCTTCGCAATTGCCCATGGCTCTTTCTCTGTTACGTAGCCATTAACGCGCTTACAAAATTCCATTATTGAATTTATTCCACCTTGGAAATCAAGAGCACACATCGCTTCATCAGCGTTAGAAACGGTTTCACTTAATAATTTTGATAAGTCTGGATCTTGCGCGATTGTTGGAATATTTCCATCACAGTACTTCTCAATCATTGCAATTAAACGAGAGGCTAGGTTTCCAAAATCGTTTGCTAGCTCGGAGGTGTAACGAGCCTGCATATCTTCCCAAGAGAATGAGCCATCGCTACCAAATGGAATTGCACGTAAGAAGTAATAGCGAAATGCATCAACGCCAAAGTGATCAGTGATTTGGCTAGGTGCAATTCCAGTTAGCTTTGATTTCGACATCTTCTCGCCACCAACTAATAACCAACCATGGGCGAAAACTTTTCCAGGCACCGGAGCATCAGCTGCCATCAACATGGCAGGCCAGATAACTGCGTGAAAGCGCAAAATATCTTTTCCTACTAAGTGAACATCGGCTGGCCAAGTCTTCTTATATTTCTTGCCACCGTCACTATTTGCATCATCGCCCCAACCAACAGCGGTTGCATAATTTAAAAGGGCATCAAACCAAACATAGACAACTTGCTTGGTATCCCATGGAACTTTGATTCCCCAATCAAATGTGGAACGTGAAATTGATAAATCTTTAACACCGCTCTCCAAAAATGAAAGTACTTCGTTTCGGGCGCTCTCTGGTTGGCACGCCTGCGGATTCTTCTTGTAATGATCGATTAATTTTGGTGCGAATTCAGAAAGTTTGAAGAACCAATTCTCTTCGCTAAGCATCTCAACTGGGCGGCCATGGATTACACATTTATTATCATCAAGATCGCCTGGCAATTTAAATTCTTCGCAACCAATGCAATAAGGTCCTTCGTACTTATCTAAATAGATATATCCCTTATCTTTTAACAGTTGCAAAAATGCTTGAACGCGCTTCTCATGGCGTTCCTCAGTTGTTCTAATGAAATCATCATTTGCAATATTTAAAGATTTCCAAAGTGGCTTCCATGCGTTCTCAACTAAACGATCACACCAATCTTGTGGCGTGACGTTATTTGAATTTGCAGCATTCATAACCTTTTCGCCATGTTCATCTGTTCCAGTTAAGAACCAGACGCCTTCACCGCGTTGACGATGCCAGCGAGTAAGTACATCGCCCGCAACTGTTGTGTAGGCATGGCCAATATGAGGAGCGTCGTTTACATAGTAAATCGGCGTAGTTAGATAGAAATCTTTCTTCTCACTCACGGGTCAAACTTTACCTTCTGATGACTTGTGTTCCACCATCGCATCAAAGACTCTGCGCTTAGCAATCCCGGTGACCTTGGCTACCTCTGCCATCGCTTCTTTTCTGCTCAAACCAGCTGCTTCATTTTTAATTACTTGAGCGACTAAATCCTCATTTGAGAATTCAATTCCACTTGAATCAAAGCCAGAAAGCACAACGGTAATCTCGCCAAGAATCTCTTTTGATTTTGCCCAGGTTAATAGTTCGCTTAAAGTTCCACGAACAACTTCTTCATAAGTCTTTGTTATTTCTCGACAGATTGCGGCGTTGCGTTCGCCACCAAAAACTTTCACAGCATCTTCCAGAGATTCGACTAAACGATGTGGCGCTTCAAAGAAAATAATTGTTCGCTCTTCATTTACCAACTCTTCAAACCAAGAAATTCTTGCTCCACCTGTGCGTGGTACAAATCCTTCGAAACAGAAACGATCGGTTGGTAATCCGGAAAGTAAGAGCGCCGTTGTTACTGCGCTTGGGCCTGGAATAACTTTAACTAAAACTCCTGCATCAACTGCGGCGCGAACTAATCGATAACCAGGATCGCTGACGCCTGGCATTCCGGCATCAGTAAGAACTAATAAATCTGAACCACTCTTAAGAATTTCAGTTAGTTCACCAATACGTTCGTTCTCATTGCCTTCGAAGAACGAAATTACCTTTGCATCGTAGGTAACTCCAATATCTGAACATAGGCGAGTAAATTTTCTAGAATCTTCTGCCGCAATGAACTTTGCACCGGTGATCGCATCTTTAAGTGATTGCGAAGCATCAAGGGGATTTCCCAGAGGCGTAGCAGCGAGGATTAACACTTGCTAATTCTCTCAGGTTTACTCTTAAGCCATGACCCGCGTATCTCGAGATTGGACGCTGGCACTTTCACTCACACTGATCGCATTTATCCAGAGAGTATGGGGCCTTGGCTATCCAAAGGGATTTATCTTTGACGAGGTCTACTACGCAAAGAATGCTTATTCGCTTTCGCAACATGGCGTGGAAATCGATTTACAAAAGCACACTGCAGAATTTGTAGTTCATCCACCAGTAGGTAAATGGCTAATCGCAATTGGAATAAAGTTATTTGGATATAACGAATTTGGTTGGCGTATTTCTGCAGCAGTTATTGGTTCGCTCTCAATAACGCTTATCTACTTCACGGCAAAGAAGCTTTTTAATACTGAGTTCTTAAGTATTGCGGCCGCTTTCTTAATGATGGTTGATGGTTTACACCTGGTGCATTCGCGCGTCGCACTTCTTGATATTTTCTTAATGTTCTTTATTCAAATTGCCCTGCTTGCGATTCTTTACGGTCGGTATTGGATTGCGGGAGTAGCACTAGGCCTAGCTTGTGCCACTAAATGGTCTGGACTTTATTTCACAGTTGCAATGGGACTACTTGTACTAGTGATCGATTGGTTACGTCACCGATATTTTGGTGAAAATTCGCCAACTCTTGAAGTCATTTCTGAAGATGTTCCTAAAAGATCACTTCAATTTATCGCGCTACCTATCGCTACATATCTTGCTACTTGGACGGGATGGTTCATTACTAAAACAGGCTGGGACCGAAACTATTCACCAAATATTTTTAAATCACTTTGGCACTATCACTACGAAATTTTAAACTTCCATGAAAATTTAACGGAAATCCATCCTTATATGGCAAACCCCTGGAGTTGGTTAATCATGGGGCGCCCAACTTCTTTTTATTATCAAACTCCAAAAGGCTGCGGAGCTAGTAAATGCTCCCAAGAGGTGCTCGCGTTAGGCACCCCATTTTTATATTGGAGTATCGCAATTGCATTACTAATAGTCATTGGCTATTGGTTAGTTAAGCGTGAATTTGTCGCGGGCGTTTTATTAACTGTGGTTGCTGGCGGCTATCTGCCTTGGTTCTTAATTCAGAAACGAACTATGTTCACCTTTTATGTAATTTCTTTTGAGCCATTCCTGATTTTGCTATTGGCTTATCTACTTTATTTGTATTTAAATGGCGCCAAAGATGAAGCTGCTCTCAAAAATCGCAAGAGTATTGCCCTGTGTATAGGCGCAATTTATCTAGTAAATTTCCTTTATTTCTTGCCACTATATTATGGAACAAATATCTCTTATAACTCGTGGCTTGACCACATGTGGCTTAACTCTTGGATTTAATTATTCGTTTACTGCGCGATCTTGAATGTTTTGATCAAATAAAACTTGGTCGAAGAGTTCATCTTGCATAATTAAATCTTCTTCAGCAATCTTTTGAGTCTCTATCCAGGCGCCTGGAACTGTTAAATCAATTACGCGTTTTGGAACAACTGCCTTTGGCGCATCAACATAAGTTGGCTTTGGAACTTGGATTGGTTGCCAGGTATCGCGCTTCTCACCCTTTGGAATTACAACAACTCCAGCGGTATCTGCGCGCTCAAGGAATGGAATCCAATGTTCGTTATGAGCATCATGGAAATCTTCGCGCGATGAAATCTTTATCTGTTCTGTTGGTTCATTAACTATCGGAGCAACTGAAATTTTTTCCAAAGCATTTAACCGTCGCTGCTTAATTTGTGAAGCAACAACTTGACGCCTTACATGTACTGTATAAATTAATAAGCCAGTAAATGGAATTGCAAGAACTGGAGCAGCGACTAAACCAATTGCAACAGTTATCGAGTTACCTAGGAATATTGCAAGCAGCGTTGAATAAATTATTCTGCGATTTCGAATAGTAGTTTGCTTTGCGGTTCTATCTTCAGCTTGTAATTTTCGTAACTCTGTTTTGTTAGGTTCTGATTGAGTTACAGAACGCATTGCGCTATTAAATTTTTCGGTGCGCTTTCCAGAATTAGCTTCATGATTTGATACCCAACGCGGAAGAAAATAGGCGGTCCACATCCCAAGGATGATTAGATAGATAAATCCGCTTGCCACGGACATAAACAATAAATCCCCCGGGGTGATTTTTTGCGGATTTGAGCGGTATGTCCGTTTATTGGATTGATGGATTTTCTTTTACAAAACAGAGATGGTCCCGCCATGCTCCATCAATATGAAGATATGCCGACCGGATTCCTTCAAACTTATATCCAGCTTTTTCCGCTACTTTCTTAGATGCTTCATTCTCCGGTCGCATCGCGATCTCAATTCGGTGTAGGGATAACTTCTTAAAACCAAATTCTGTTAAAAGTTTGACCGCTCTAGTTATATATCCTCGATTGGCATATCTCTGGTCAATCCAATACCCGATATATGCACCGCGCATCGCTCCGAAGACAATGCCGCCCATGGTTATTTGGCCTACGAACTTCTCACGCGATTTACGCTTTCTTGAACCTGAATTGCGGAGCCAAATTCCAAGAGCGATAGTTCGAACTTCGCGACCTTCGCGCCTATGTTGCATAACCATTTGAAAGTAACTTGGTAGCGGTAGCGATGAATCAATCACAGGTCTAGTTGCTTCCCAAGGAGTTAACCATTCGCGATTAACTTCGCGAACTTCATCCCAAGCCTTTTTATCTCGAAGTCTAAGCGGGCGCAGTACAAGCTCTTCTTGGCGAATCTGTACTGGCCAGATATTCACTAGTTTCCGCCTCGATCTAAAATAAGAATTTCAACGTCAGAGCCATCTCGAATTGAAGTGGTCTCTTCGTCAACAACAATTAACGCAGTTGCATTTGAAAGTGAGATTAAATGATCTTGGTCCGGAAGGACATGAGCTTTTAGCCCACCTTTATTAGAAAGTGCTGCGCGCACATAGCTTCGCTCACCGATATTTGAATTTATCTCACCACTTAATTTAGCCGCCATCTTCTTACGGAAAACGCTATTTGAACCGAGCATGGTGCGGATCATTGGACGTACAAAAATTTCAGCTGCGAGCGCAGTTGCTACTGGATCGCCCGGCAAAGTAATTACTGGAGTTTTATCAGGACCAATAACGCCATAATTCATACGGCCAGCGTCTGCCATTGCAGGTCTTACCTCTTTAATTTCACCAAGTTCACGAAGCACATTGGTAATTAATTCAAATGATTCATCTTTACTCTCACCGCTAATAACAATTAAATCTGCACGGACCAATTGGTCTTCCACAATATCTTTTAACTCGTTGTGGTTTTCAGGAATTGCATGTACTCGAAAGCCAGTGGCACCAGCTTCTTTAACTGAAGTTGTGAGCATCCATGAATTTGATTCAAATTCATCTTCAGAATCTTCAAGTAATTGTCCTGGTTCAATTAAGTCATCTCCTGCAGAGATAACCACAACTCGAGGTTGCGGCAGAGTCGGCAAACTATTGCGACCAATCGAAGCCGCTAGGCCAACATGGATTGCGCCAATCTTTGAACCCGCTTGTAATACCAATCGCTCACCCGCATAGACATCCTCAGCCAACATTGCGCCATGCGCATCGAGAAGTGGCATTTCAAATGGGGCTAATTGCGTTGAGATTTCGAGAAGGTCAGATCGAATGTCATCTACATTCATGAGCTGGTCCATGACTAAACCTTATTTCATATCTAGAGTAAATCCATGGATAAAAGCGCTCTTCGAAAAAGATATCGCCATGAACGCGCTCTCATGAACCCCAATTCTATTGATCCAAATAATTGGCTTCACATTTTAAATATCCCGGAATTTAATAGCGCTGATGTCATAGCTAGTTATAACTCGTATGGAGATGAACCAAGCACTCAGGTTTTAAATAAAGAGATTATTAAACTGGGTAAAACTCTTCTATTGCCAAGAGTCCTAAAAGATATGGATTTGGAGTGGGTGCAATGGAGCGGAGATGAGAAAGATTTAAGTAAAAAAGGAAAGTTTTTCGAACCTAAAGGTGAAGCGGTAAATTCAGATTCAATAGATTTAGTAATAGTTCCTTGTTTACATGTAAATAGAAATGGTTATCGCTTAGGCCAGGGCGGCGGTTCATATGATCGCGCGCTTGCAAAGATGCGTGCCTATCGAATTGGTCTGATCTATACCGGTGAAATAACTAACGAAGATTTGCTAGTTGAAGATCATGATCAACGGTTAAGCGCCGTTGCCACACCTGAATTAATCGTTCGCTTCTAAATCTCTTTGATTTAACTTCGCCAGATAGCGGTTGTACTCAGCCAATTCATCATCAAGACCCATTGCAGCTGCGCGCTCTGAGGCGCGATCAATTCGTTGCGTCTCTTTCTTATCTTCACGCATCCATTGAATAAAGGTTGCGGCCAGCGCAATAAGAATTGGAATCTCGCCAAGCGCCCATCCGATAGAACCACCCATCCGTTGATCGCTTAATAAATCAGGTCCCCAAGTTAATTGCAGAGATTTAAAGTAATCGCCATCAAGTGGGCTAGTTGCCATAAGTACAGTAATTGAGAACCAGGCATGAATACTCATTGCTGCAAATAAAACAATAATTCGAACGATATGTGGCACGCGTTTTGGATTTGGATCAACACCAATAATTACATGGAAGAAGAGTGCTCCTGCCAAAATAAAGTGAATATCCATAAAAAGATGTCCGGTATGGCCCTTCATTAGATGGCCAAATAACGGAGTCATATAAAGAGCAAATAGCGAGCCATCAAAGATCATCAAAGCGATTACTGGATTGGAAAGCGTAGTTACATATTTCGAATGCATAAATGAGAGAAGTAAGCCGCGAATTCCACGTTCATTACCATCGCGACTTTGTGGCAAAGTGCGAAGTGCAAGAGTTATTGGAGCACTTAAGACGAAGAAGATTGGCGCAATCATTCCAAGAATCATGTGGGCCAACATGTGATATCCGAAAGTGAAATGAGAATAAATTCCGACTCCGCCACTAGTTGCATAATCAGCTAGCGCCACTCCTACAATCCATGCTGATGTGCGACCCTTACTCCACTTATCGCCACGCTTACTTAAAACCCTAACTCCCTTTATATAAAGAAGAGTTGCCAAAATTAATAAACCTAAGAAAACTCCATCTGGAACATAGCCCCAAAGCAATTTATTTAAGTTTGGCGCTCCTGGATCATTCATTCCGGTAATACTTAGAACTGCCGCATTTGATGGCGCAAAATCAGGAGCTGGATAACTTGTTAAAGACAACTTGCCACCGATTGCAATTGTAAGAACCATCAATAGCGCTTCGCCTACTAATAATTGATAAACCTTACGGCTACCACTTAGCTTTGCTTGTATATATTGGCGATGTTTATATCCTGCGAAAATAAGGATGGCTGTTAAAAAAATCTTATCTATTACAAGTGAGGCATAGAAACTCTTCCATGCTTCAAATGAATTCAAACGCACAACGGCATTGATTAGCCCGCTTAGTACTACAGTGATTGCAGACCAAAAGGCCAGTGCGCTAAATCTAGGAATTGAGAGTTCACGCTCGGCAGGTGCGATAACAATTAAACCAATTACGCCACCAACCCAGATAGATATAAAGACCACGTGAAAAATTAGCGACCCTGTAGCTGTTCCATGATTTCCAGCGCTTGCTGAGTGGCTCTGGAATAACGGCGCGATAAAGCCAACAAAGGTTAGGCCAAGAATTAAAAGCGCACTGCCATTCTTTCTAATAAATA
Source organism: uncultured Actinomycetes bacterium (assembly GCA_964411805.1). Taxonomy (GTDB): domain Bacteria; phylum Actinomycetota; class Actinomycetes; order Nanopelagicales; family Nanopelagicaceae; genus AAA044-D11. The sequence continues at coordinate 10,845 of CAYPMF010000015.1, forward strand.
GAAGTAGAACAGATACAAGTACAGCAACAAGAAAATTTATAAGGAAAGCTTTTCCAAGTGCGGTTTGAAATAAGAAAGAGCGGATTACTAACTGATCAAAGGTTTCCACTATGGAAACATTTAGAATGCTCGCCAATTCTAAGAACATCGCGCCTAAAGTGGACATCGCCCAGACTGAAGCAGCGAGCCTTGCTAGTGTTTTAACGCGAAGAGCTTCTTTAGTTAATTTTCCATGTTCTTCTCTAATAAAAAATACAATTGCAATTAGCAAACCAATAAGGGTGATTGCCGATACCAATTGCGAAATCTTTACCAGCGGCGTTAATACATTAACCACCAGATTAGTTCCATCGTCATGCGAGTGAACTTCTAATTTCATTAGCTCTTTTTAGTCGCCTTCTTTGCAGGGTTACGCTTCCTTGGTTTGCCACCAAATGAAACTCTGGCATACCAAACTAAGAAAATTGCAACGAGGGCTGCTAGAAATAATAAGAAATAAACAACGGCATTTGATGTCGCATTGTTTGCGTTATCAACTTTGTTTGAAGAGGTGGTGCTCGGTTGAGCCGATGGTGAGGCGATTGCACCTGGCGAAGTGAACATAAATGTGTAATTACCCGTTAACTCTGGCGCACCTTCAGAAACCAAGGTGTAATTAACTGTATAAACACCAGTAACAGTTAATGGCTTCATTCCAACAATTACAGTGCTGCCATTTACCGCAACTGAACCATCATCTACTGCAGTTCCATTTGGATCATTTACAACAATGATGTTTCCTTGATCTAAAAGTGGCGCAGATGCAGTAATTGAAACAACATTAGGTCCAACTGAAAGTGAAGTTCCTGCTTTTGGTGAAGTATCGCTAATTGTTAGGTCGGCAGCTTGTGCGGTGTTTCCAAGTAATAGCCCAAAAGTTAGAGCAAGCACTAACCGCTTCATAGCCCCTTACCTCCCGCCTCGATTAGAAACAATTCTCTCACTTCTTTACAATTCCTCCATGCCTACATATGAATATGCCTGCGCTAAGTGCGGCCATGAATTTGAGGCTGTTCAATCCTTTTCAGATGAACCGATCTCGGTTTGCCCTGAGTGTGGTGGTGAAGTTAAGAAGGTATTTTCAAATGTTGGCGTTGTATTTAAAGGCGCTGGTTTTTATAAAACAGACTCGCGCTCAACTTCAAAACCGAGCGACAGTAAACCAGCTAATTAACTCTCGTGATGTGGCGGGCGATTTTCTAAAAGCTCGCGATCTCGCTCACTCTCTTCCTTCTTTTTATCGCGCGGATCAACTTCATCCTTAGTCACTTTTGGCAGGATATTTGAATCGCTCATAGAATTATCTTAATGAAAAAGCCAACTTTTGAAGGACTCGGCTCTGCGATAGTTAAGCGTCGCAAGCGCACACTCGTATTTTTTATTCTCGCAACTCTAGCCTTTGGCGCGATTGGCTCTGGCATCTTCGCAAATATGAAGAGTGGTGGATACTCCGATACCAATAGCGAATCCTGGAAGGCCGGCGAATACTTAACAAATACTCTTAACGAGAAAGAGCCGGCAGTTACCTTTGTGGTTCACTCTGAAAAAGGAGTTACTGATCCGATCGTTGCACAAGAAGCCCTAGCTCTTGAGAACGAAGTTAAAAACTATTCTGATGTAACAAAGACGATCTCATATTGGTCTCTCGGCGGAGCGCCACAACTTGCAAGCAAGGATGGGAAATCTGCCTACATCTTTATCTATTCAAAGCAGAAGATATCAAGTGATGCAGTTGATTTATCAAAGCAATTACAGGCTAAGTACGATGGCAATTACAAAGACCTTCGAGTTTATGTTGGCGGCTTTGCCACATTTAGTTATGCAATCAACCATAAGATTTCTAAGGATTTGGCGCTAGCTGAAAGTATTTCAATTCCACTTACCTTTATTACATTGGCCTTTATCTTTGGTGGTTTAGTCGCTTCAGCGATGCCGCTAGTTGTCGCCGTAAGCGCGATCCTTGGAGCTTTCCTGATTCTCTTTTTAATTAGCTTATTTACTGATGTGAGCATCTTTGCGCTCAACTTAACTACTGGTTTAGGTATGGGACTTGGTATTGATTACTCATTATTAATAGTTAATCGCTTCCGCGAAGAGTTGCATAAAGGCAATTCAGTAAATGATTCGGTAGTAACCACAGTTAAAACTGCGGGTCGCACCGTCTTCTTCTCTGGTTTAACAGTTCTTGTGACTCTTTCATCTTTAATCTTCTTCCCACAAATGTTTTTAAAGTCATTTGGTTATGCCGGAGTTGGTGTAGTTGCAATGGCCGTTGCTGGCGCACTTATTCCGCTTCCAGCAATTCTTGCGCTTCTTGGAAATAAGATTGATAAATTAGTTGTGCATCGCGCAGCTCTCACGCCAAAAGAAGATGGTCGTTGGGCAAAGCTAGCTCGCTTTGTTATGCGCAGACCACTTCCTGTTGTTTTAGCTTCAGTTGTACTTCTCGGAATACTTGCAGCACCACTAAAGAACATCACCTTTGCACAAGTCGATTCTCGGGTAATGCCAGCAAGTGACAAGGTAGCGATTGCATCGCAATTCGTGACTGATAACTTCCCGGGCCAAGCCGCAAATCCAATTGAAATCATCATCCCAAATGGCGTAATTAAAGATGGTGAAGTTAATTCTTTTATCTCTGAGGTTTCTAAAGTTTCTGGCGTAATTTCAGTTGGAAAGCCAGAGGTACATGGCCAAGATATTCGGGTAAGTGCAATTCACTCAATGGGAACTAGAACTCCGGAAGTTGAAAAGGTTATTCACACAATTAGAGACCTAACAAAACCTTCCGGAACTTTGGTGGGGGGAGTTGCTGCTGATTACACAGATAGCCAAGATGGAATCGTGCGTGTACTTCCATTTGCACTTGCATGGATCGCGCTCTTCGTATTGCTCTTCTTATTTGTATTTACCGGTTCAATAATCTTGCCAATAAAGGCCGTGATCCTAAATGTTCTTTCACTTGGCGCAACGCTCGGAGCACTTAATTGGGTATTTGCTTCTGGCCATTTGAAGTGGTTGGTTGGTGATTTTATTGCGACAAATTCCATTGATACCTCGATGGTTATTTTGATTGCAGTTGTCGCCTTTGGTTTATCTATGGATTATGAACTTTTCTTACTCTCTCGCATTCGCGAAGAACACGAAGCTGGCAAGAAGAATATTGATGCAGTCGCAGTTGGCTTACAACGCTCTGCTCGAATTATTACTGCTGCTGCAGTTCTGCTTGCGATTGTTTTCGCAGTATTCGTAACAAGTGGCGTCTCATCAATCAAGCAGATGGGATTTGGCGTCGCCTTTGCAATTATTCTTGATGCAACGATTGTTAGAGCTCTTTTAGTACCCGCCCTAATGCGCCTCTTTGGCGAGTTAAATTGGTGGGCGCCTAAATTCTTGAAGCGATTTACTGTTTCACACTAAGCCCCGTAACCTTGCGGAGTGGATTTAATAGTTACGCTGCAATGTAAAGATCAGCCAGGCATCGTTCACGCGATGACAACTTCGGTTCTTGAGTCGCGCGGAAATATTATTGAGAACCAACAGTTCACAGACCCAACCACTCTAGATTTTGTTATGCGTACTCGTTTTGAAACCGAGAGCAATCTAGATGAAGTTAAGCGAATTCTAAATTCTGGTCTTAGAAAATTTAACCCAGAATTAAATTTCCGCCCAACCTCTCAAAAGAAGCGTGCACTAGTCCTTGTCACAAAAGAGAGCCATTGCCTTCGCGACTTGCTTTACCTGCAAGAACTGGGTGAACTACCAATTGATATTCCAGCCGTAATCTCAAATCATGGAGATTTAAAGGCGCTTACTGAATCACACTCAATTAAATATCTTGACCAGAGCGGAAAAGATAAGAGCGCAACTGAGAAAGAAATACGCGAACTAATCGATAAAGAGAAAATCGATCTAATTATTTTGGCCAGATATATGCAGATTCTCTCAACCGACTTCTGTAAAGATTTTGCTGGAAAGATTATTAATATCCACCATTCTTTCTTGCCAGGTTTTAAAGGCGCAAAGCCTTATCACCAGGCCCATGACCGC
>CAYPMF010000016.1:0-14401 GCA_964411805.1 uncultured Actinomycetes bacterium
GAGTTTTCAGTCGATGAACCCATAGCGAATTCATCCATATTTGTTTTACCCAGAATAACAATGTCATTTTTCTTTAAATTTGAAACGACCGTTGAGTCATATGGTGGTCGCCAACCATTTAGCATCTTTGAACCACATGTAGTTGGAATTCCCTTTTGAGTTAATACATCTTTAAGTGCAAGTGGAACGCCTGCAAGCGGAGAGAGCTTCTCTCCTTTAGCTCGCTTCTCATCGATTGCCTTAGCTTGTGCAAGCGCACCTTCTTTATCTACATGGAGAAAGGCCTTTACCTTGCCATCAACTTCAGAAATTCGATTTAAATGTTGTGTAGTTAATTCAACTGCGGAGACTTCGCCAGAAGATAGCGCTACTCCCATTTCAACAGCTGATGCTTTAATTAAACTCATTTACTCTTCCCCAAGAATTTGTGGAACGCGAAAGCGATCTTCTTCTTTTGCAGGTGCGCCAGATAGCGCCTCATCAGGAGTAAGTGAAGGCTTTACTTCATCTTTTCGGAAAACGTTTGTCATTTCGATGGCATGTGAAGTTGGTTTGATGTCATCTTTTGCAACTTCAGAAACGCGAGCAACTGAATCAAGAATTTGAGCTAATTGAGTTGAGAGATGATCCAACTCTTCTGGTGTCATTTCGATTCGGGCTAATTTTGCTAATTTAGCTACATCGTCGCGGGAAATATTCGACATGGTCCAACCTTATCGGAAATTAAACCCTGATCTGACCAGAGCCAGTAACGATCCAAGTAGTGGTTGTCATCTGTTCTAATCCCATTGGTCCACGTGCATGTAATTTCTGATTCGAAATACCAATCTCGGCGCCAAAGCCCATCTGTTCACCATCAGTAAAGCGAGTTGATGCATTCACCATAACCGCTGCACAATCTGACAGCGCTACGAATCTATTAGCGTTATCTTCATTTTCAGTAACGATAGCTTCTGTATGTTTAGTTCCATACTTTTCAATGTGATCAGAAGCTTCAAGCAAAGTTGAAACTACTCTGACATTCATTTCTAGCGCGTTATATTCAGTGTGCCAATTCTCTTCAGTTGCGTTGCTAGTTGCGATACCAAGTTTGTCGGCAACTGATTTAACCTTCGCATCTACATTTAATTTTACTTTTGCATCAACTAGTGCAGGTAATACCGCTGGCAGGAATTTATCCGCTACAGCTTCGTGAATTAATAAGGTCTCAGCCGCATTACAAACACTTGGACGATGCGTCTTTGAATTTATAACTATTGGAAGGGCCTTATTTAAGTCAGCATACTCATCAACATATACATGGCAAACGCCTGCGCCAGTTTCAATTGTTGGAACGGTCGATTCATCAACAACAGTTCTGATCAAATTTGAACTTCCGCGAGGTATAACTAAATCTACTTTGCCTCGGGCATTTAAAAGCGCCTGAACTGTTGAATGATCATCACTAGGAATTAATTGCAACACATCTGGTGAGATTGCGGTTTTGCCAAGTGCGCGACGCATTACATTTACTAAAACTTTATTAGAGGAAGCCGCTGAGGATGATCCTCGAAGAAGCGCAGCATTTCCACTCATCAATAAAATAACTGCGGCATCAACTGTCACATTTGGACGAGCCTCATAAACCATTCCAACAACTCCAAATGGCACTGTAATTTGTTTTAAGTGAAGTCCATTTGCAAGAGTGTTCTCGTTTATTGTCTTACCAAGTGGATTAGGCAACTTTGAAACTTGGCGAGCGCCGCTTGCAATTCCCTTAATGCGATCTTCGGTTAGAAGCAGGCGATCCTGCATTGACTCTGCCATGCCATCTTTTTGAGCGCGTTCCATATCTTCTTGATTCGCTGCCAAAATTTCGATGACGCTATTTTCAATCTCTTCGGCAATCTTTACCAACGCTTGCGCCCGCTCTTCGCCGCTTGCGGCGATGAGGGTGCGAGCAGCCTTACGCGCAAGGTCTGCGAGATCGGCGACCACTTTCGTGGCGTTAAGTTCAGTTGCCATGTGCTTAGCCTAAAGCCTTCTACCCTTGCCATGTGAATCGTTTATTAAAAGTCCTAAAGCGCACTGCAATTGTTCTTGTAATTCTTGGAGTACTCCTAGAAGCCTTCACCTTAGTCGTTCGATATCCAAATCCAATCGCCTCAGTTAGGTTGGGATTTGCGCCAGCTTCTAAAACTCCAACGCTGCAACCAGCTCACACTATTGCGCCATCAACAAATCCAATAACACTTCCAACTGGAAATGAAAAAGCGCCTGCGACAGTTACATGGCAAGGAAAGCAAGTCTCTTGGCAAGAATTTTTAGATAAGAGTTATACAAATGCATTTCTTATTGTTCGCAATGGGGTAATTACATATCAATATTACAAAGATGGATTCACGCCGACCACTCGGCTACCTTCCTACTCTGTAGGAAAGACCATGACTTCCATTATGGCCGGACAATTAATTCACGATGGTAAGTTAAAAGAGAGCGATACTTTCGTTAAATATTTCCCAGAATATAAAACTGGTGGATCATTCGACAAAGTAACTATTCAACAATTGCTAGATATGCAAAGCGGTGTTGGAGTTAGCGATAACTATCCGACTGGTCCTTCAGGTTGGGGCGTTGCAATTGCACAAATGTATGCAACAACAGATGTTAATTGGTTCTTAAAACATAATCGCAAGATGGCCTTTGAACCAGGTTCGCAAATGGTTTATCGCAGTGTCGATACTCAAATGTTAGGCATGGTTATCAAGAAAATTACTGGCATGCGAATTGCTGATTATTTCTCAAAGAACGTTTGGCAACCTATTGGCGCCCTAACTCCGGCGACATGGAATGTTGATCGTATTGGCGGAACTGAGAAAACTTTCTGCTGTTTTAATGCCGCTGCCCCAGATTATGCAAAAGTTGGTTTGATGATTCTTAATAATGGAATGGTTGGCGACAAACACATAATCGATGCGAATTGGGTTAAGCGCTTAGCAACTCCAGTTGGCACAATGGATGATTGGGGTTACGGAGCATTTATGTGGCATCCATATCCAGGAACTTCAACAATGGATGGTTTGCACGGTCAATATGTCTTTATCGATCCAAAAACTAGAACTGTGATTGTTAAGTTAAGTGATGTGCCAACTGGTGTGAAGTTGGCAATTCCGACAATGGCAGTTCTTAAGGAGATTTCAGACAAGCAGAACTAAATCGTCGCGGTGTACTAACTCTCGTTCGTACTCAGCGCCAAGTTGCGCAGCTAAATCTTTTGTTGATTTTCCAAGTAGTTGTGGGATTTCATCTGAATCAAATGAAACTAAGCCTTTGGCAATTGCATTGCCTTCGCTTGAAACCAATTCAACTGTATCGCCTGCGCTGAAGTTTCCTTCGACTTTTGTAACTCCAGCAGGCAATAATGAAACACCTCTTTCAATAATTGCTGTGACAGCTCCTGAATCTAAAAATAATTTCCCACGAGGTTCTGATGCATACTCCAACCAAAGTGTGCGCGATGGTTTGCGATCATCAACTACAGTAAATCTTGTTCCCAAGTCAGCGCCGTCAAGTGCGGCACTTAAATTTTCAAGATTGGTTAGCAGCATTTCAATTCCAGCACTTGTAGCAATGCGAGCAGCTTCAACCTTCGTAACCATTCCACCACTACCAACGCCAGCACTTCCTACGCCGCCGATATTGGCGCTTTCAAGTTGAGCGATATCTGTTACAACCGCAATGCGCTTTGCACCAGCTTGTGAAGGAGGCGCATCATAAAGTGCATCAATATCACTTACTAAAACTAATTTATCAGCGCCAATTAAATGAGATACCAAGGCAGATAAGCGATCGTTATCACCAAATTTAATCTCTTGCGTTCCAACTGAATCATTCTCATTAATAATTGGAACGACTCCCAAAGAAAGTAACTTTGTTAATGTGCGTTGCGCACTCTGATAGTGGGCGCGACGAATTACATCTTCGATAGTAAGAAGTACTTGCGCAGCAACTAACTTATGCTTTCCAAGCGCCTCGTTGTACTTAGCAATTAAAAGTCCTTGGCCAACAGATGCTGCTGCTTGTTGGCTCGCTAAATCCTTTGGTCGAGTAGCTAATCCCAGAGGAGCAAGACCGGCAGCAATCGCTCCACTAGAGACAATTACAACTTCATTTCCTTGAGATTTAAGTTTGGCAACAACATCTACAAGCTTATTTACGGCATCAACATTTAGCGCAGATCCCGCCTTACCAGTGAGAGTTGAAGAGCCGATCTTGATTACGATCTTCACTCTTCACCTTCAATCCTTGGTGTCTTTGGATTAGCAACGTTGTACTCCCATTGTCCAGCAATCTCATCGTCGTTTAATACATCAACACTTTCTTCGACATATCGGCCTGCCCATGGCGATTCAATTCTTAAATCAGATCCGCGTGGACCTGCAAGTAATTCTGCGCCCGCTTCAATTGTTGGTTCCCAATCAAAAATAACCGCATCTTCACCGAGTCCAATACGAACTTCATCTCCCTCTTTGGCGCCCTTCTTATATAACTCTTTTTCCACGCCAAGATTTGCTAAACGATCGGCTAAGTAACCGATAGCTTCCGCATTTGCAAAGTCAGTCTGCTTAACCCAGCGTTCTGGTTTTGTTCCAAGAACAGTGAATGAACCATCTGCATTTGCAATAACTTTAAAGCCAGCATCATCCACCGCAACAGGACGCAGCACGATGCGAGTTTTCTCTTCCTTTGCAGCGTTCTTGCGCGCCTCTTGAATAATTTGCGCCATTGCGTAATTGAGTTCAGTTAGACCAATACGTGCAGCTGCAGAGACTTGGAATACTTGATAACCACGCGCTTCAAGTGCAGGTTGCACCATATCTGCCATTGCTTTTCCATCTGGCAAATCAATTTTATTTAACGCAATGATGCGTGGACGATCTGATAATCCTCCATAAAGTTTTAACTCTTCCTCGATTACATCAAAGTCTTTAATTGGATCACGATCGGTTTCCAGAGTTCCGCAATCAAGTACATGAACTAGGGCAGCACATCGTTCCACGTGTCTTAAGAATTCATGGCCTAAGCCTTTACCTTCAGAAGCACCTGGAATTAGACCTGGAACATCTGCAACTGTGAATCGAGTATCGCCGGCTTGAACGACGCCAAGGTTTGGTACCAAAGTTGTGAATGGATAATCAGCAATTTTTGGACGCGCAGCCGAAATTGCTGCAATCAAAGAAGATTTTCCTGCTGATGGAAAACCGATTAATCCAATATCCGCAACGCTCTTTAACTCTAAAATTAATGTGCGTTCTTCACCTGGCTCGCCTTTTAACGCAAAGCCCGGTGCGCGACGTTTTGATGAAGCTAGCGCAGCATTTCCAAGTCCACCCTTGCCACCTTGCGCAGCAATAAATTGTGTTCCGGTTCCAACCAAATCAGTAATGATTTCGCCAGCTAAATCCTTTACAACTGTTCCATTTGGAACAGCGAGTATTAAATCTTTACCTTCTTTTCCATTACAGAAATCACCATAACCTAATGAACCATTTGTTGCCTTGCGATTTGGTGAATGGTGAAAATCTAGGAGCGTTGTTGTATTTGGATCTACGACCAAAATGATGTCGCCACCGCGTCCACCATTTCCGCCATCTGGTCCACCAAGAGGTTTAAATTTTTCACGGTGCACAGATACGCAACCATCTCCACCTGCGCCTGCAACGGCATGAAGAGTTACACGATCAACAAATGTTGCCATTTAACTCTCCTCTCAAAATAAAAAACGGGCCCGCTAGCGGACCCGTTTAGAAATATCCGCGACTTATGCTGAAACCGGAACGATGTTTACGACTTTACGACCACGTGCGCGACCGAATGCAACTTCTCCACCAGCTAGAGCGAAGAGTGTGTCATCCTTACCGATACCTACATTTTGTCCTGGGTGGAAAACTGTTCCGCGTTGGCGAACCAAGATTTCTCCAGCGTTTACAACTTGTCCTGCATAGCGCTTGATACCAAGGAACTGTGCATTGGAATCGCGACCGTTACGGGTAGACGAGACACCTTTTTTACTTGCCATTTTTTATTCGCCCCCTACTTGTTAATCCCGGTGATCTTCACGCGAGTTAGTTGTGAACGGAAACCTTGACGACGGCGATAGCCAGTCTTGTTCTTGTAACGAAGGATATGGATCTTTGGACCCTTTTGTTCGTTAAGAATTTCACCAGTTACCTTGATGCCAGCAAGCGCCTTTGCATCTGATGTAACTGAACCATTCTCTACAAGAAGAACTGCAGGAAAATTAACTGATGCGCCAACCTTTGCGTCGATGTGATCGACGATGATGGTGTCGCCAACAGCAACCTTCTCTTGGCGTCCGCCAGCTTTTACAATCGCATACACGTTATTTACCTCTTCTTTATTCCTACTTTATTCCTACTTAATTACTTCTAAAATCTCAGGGGGCAAGATTACGGGTGGCCGCCCTAAGGGGTCAAACTGGAGTGATTACCCCGCTACTCACGGCACGGCGACGGCGCTTTTCACGCTTTCCGCCGGCAGCTGGAGTGGCTTCTGACTCATCGACTTCAAGTGCAGTTTCTTCGACTTGATCCTCGTTATCGCTTTCAGAATCTTCTTCGTCATCCTGGGTATTTGGAACGTAGCGTTGCTCCATATCTTTCTCTAAAGCAACTTTACGTACTGGTTCGTTATGGATATGAATTCCACGACCGCCACAACTTTCGCAAGTTGTAGAGAAGGCTTCAATCAAACCTTGGCCCACGCGCTTACGTGTCATTTGAACCAATCCAAGAGAAGTTACTTCAGCAACTTGATGCTTAGTCCGATCGCGACCAAGGCACTCGATTAGGCGACGCATAACTGCCTCGCGGTTTGATTCCAAGGTCATATCAATAAAGTCGATAACAACAATTCCACCTAAGTCGCGAAGTCTTAATTGGCGCGCAATCTCTTCGGCAGCTTCTAGGTTATTCTTAGTAACGGTCTCTTCAAGGTTTCCACCCTTACCGATGAACTTTCCAGTGTTAACGTCGATAACAACCATCGCTTCAGTTCTATCGATAACAAGAGAGCCACCTGAAGGCAGATAAACCTTACGATCAAAAGCCTTTGCCAATTGCTCTTCAATTCGATATTCAGAGAATAGATCCTTTGTGCCTGTCCACTTCTCAATCTTTGAAGTAAGTTCAGGCGCAATAAAGCCGAGGTAATTATTAATTTCCTCAGATGCTTCATCGCCTTGCACGATTAGCTTCTTGAAATCTTCATTAAAAATGTCTCGGATAACGCGAACTGTTAAATCTGGTTCTGAATAAAGAAGTGATGGAGCGCTCGTGCTTGGATTCTCCGCCTTTTCGCGAATATCTTCCCATTGCGCTTTTAGTCTTGAAACATCATGTTCCAACTCTTCTTGCGATGCACCTTCAGCAGCAGTACGAACAATCACACCTGCTTCATCTGGAACAAAATCTTTAAGAATATTCTTTAGGCGGTTGCGCTCATCATCTGGAAGGCGACGGCTAATTCCGCTCATCTCGCCACTTGGTACATAAACCAAGTAACGACCTGGAAGTGAAACTTGTGCAGTTAAGCGGGCGCCCTTTTGGCCAATTGGATCCTTAGTAACTTGAACCAGGATTGGTTGACCAGTTTTTAATACATGTTCAATTTTTCTTGGAGTTCCATCTGCCAAACCTGCAGCATCCCAATTTACTTCACCTGCATAAAGAACAGCATTACGTCCCTTGCCAATATCAACGAAGGCAGCTTCCATTGAAGGAAGTACGTTTTGAACTTTACCTAGGTAAACGTTTCCAACGTATGAAATATTTGAATTTCGATTTACGTAATGCTCAACCATTACTTTGTCTTCAAGGACTGCAATCTGAGTGCGATCGCCAGTTTGGCGAACTAACATCATGCGATCAACATTGTCACGGCGAGATAGATATTCACCTTCGGTAATAACCATTCCGCGACGGCGTGCAAACTCGCGACCTTCACGGCGATAACCGCGATCACGACGATTGCTTCGATCATGGCGATCGTGACGATCATGTCGAGATGAACGCTCTTCACGTTGCTTAGGTTCGCGAACCTTTACAACAGTCTTAACGCCATCTTCTTCAATTATTTCGCCTTCAGTTACATCTCCACCCGCGCCACGAGATCTGCGGCGACGGCGACGGCGATGCGTATTGGTCTCTTCCGAAGAGCTCTCTTCTTCATTCGAATCTTCAATTGAAGCTTCAGCGCTCTCATTACTCTCTTCATTTGAATTTCCATGTCGACGGCCACGGCCACCGCGGCGGCGGCGCTTACGATTACCGCGCTCATCTTCTGAATCTTGTGACTTCTCTTCGTTATTATTTTTCTCGCCGCTGTTTTTTCCATTTTTATTCTTAGCCGGCGCAATAGTTGCGGGCGCAGCTTGGAACATCGGAACTGGAATTGCAGCGCTCTTCTTATCGCTTGAATCTGTGTCTACCGAATCAATTTCAGCTGAAGATGAAACTTCTTCAGTTGCATCGCTAGATTTATTTTTCTTTGCGCTTCGCTTGGAAATACGCTTACGCCCACCCTTTGGCTCTATGGCCATAAAAACACCAAATCCTTTTGTCTATTTGCGACAAACATTTCTATTCGTCTGCAGTTTCCTTAAATTCTTTAGCACCCGCTGCGGAACGATGTGGATCGCTCTACGCGCCTTAAGCACTGCGATAAGTATGACCTATGCCCTATCAAATGCCAAACTCCGCGTAAAAGTGGCGTATTTGAACTAGCGCGAGCGAATATAAACGTTTTGAAGCAATCCGACTGCAATCAAATTCGCGAACATGCTTGAACCACCATAAGAAATAAATGGAAGTGGCACACCAGTCATTGGTACTAATCCCATAGTCATTCCAATATTTTCAAAGGTCTGAAATGCAAACCATGCGATCACCCCAACGCAAACTAATCGACCAAACATATCGTTGGTTCGCTTTGCGATTTGAAAAGCTCGATAAAAGATAAGAGCAAAACAGAGCAAGATAAATCCAGAGCCAAGGAAACCTAACTCCTCGCCGGCAACAGTAAAAATAAAGTCGGTTTGTTGTTCTGGAACGAATCTGCCATTGGTTTGTGGACCATTAAATAAACCTTTTCCAAATAATCCGCCAGAACCAATTGTGATTCTTGATTGTCGAAGTTGGTAACCACTCATCTGCGGATCAGCTGCAGGATCAACGAAAGATTGCAGACGCTTAACTTGATACTCGCTCACCACTCCAGTCTTAACGGCAGCAAAGCCACCAAGAACTGCAACCAATAATAAACCAACAACCCAACGAGTTGGCGCGCCTGATGTTGCAATGATTGCAAGTGCGGCAGCTGAAATAATTAGAACTGTTCCTAAATCGGGTTGAAGCAAAATTAAGAGAAGTGGAAGTGCTGCGATTCCTAGCGCCTTCAACACATCTAAATCAGTTGGATCTTGATCCTTATCTAATTTTTCAGAGAGAATCATTGAGATACCAACGATAATTGCAATCTTTGCCAATTCTGCTGGCTGAATTTGGAAACCACCTGGGAAAGAAATCCAAGCGCGTGCACCATTAACTGTTGAACCAATTCCAGGAATAAGAACTGCTATGAGCCCAAGTACACCAAGTCCCCAAACAATTGGCGTGTAGGCACGGAGCATTCGATAATCGATCAGCGTTGTTCCATATGCCAACGCAATACCAATTGCTAAGTTAACAATATGTCTCTTTAAATAATATTGAGGATCAAGTCCTTGTGATTTAAACCAATGGCTTGTTGCAGCCCAAACTAAGAGCGTTCCTATGACTGAAAGTGAAAGAACTGCAAAGGTTAAGGTTCGATCAAATTGACTGACATTTCCTCGGATCACATCAGTTCTTGATTTGGAACGAATTAAAGGAGAGCGCATTACTTCTTCGCCACCTTTACATTCTTAACATCGATATTAGGGATTGCGGCTGGAATTCCTTTTGGAAATGCCGATTTCTCTGGATCAATCTTGCCACCAACTACACCAAAAAGCGTTGAATAGATTTCTTTAACGCCCACAGCTGAAGTTGATGCACCAAAGCCACCTTGGCTCACAACCATAACTACTGCATATTTTGGAGAACTTGCTGGTGCAAATGAGGCAAACCAGGATGTGTCATCTTTTGCGGTGCCATTTTTATTACGTCCTAAATCCTGACCAGTTCCAGTTTTTCCAGCAACTTCCACAGGGAAACCGTTAAATACTGCAGCTGCCGTTCCACTCGTTGCAACAGAACGAAGCGCCTTCCTTAAGAATGCAGTATCGGCAGGAGTTTGTTCTGAATGGCCGACAACTTCAGATTTGAATTCCTTTAAAACCTTTCCAGTTGGACTTACCAGCGCTCTGGCAATCCATGGTTTCCAAAGTGTTCCACCATTTCCAATCGCCGCATAAGTAACTGCCATTTGAATAGGTGTCATCAAAGTATCGCCTTGACCAATCGAGAAGTTAACGGCATCACCAGCGCGAATAATGTATCCGTCGGTGCAATTCTCTTTGGCAATCGCTATTAAATAAGGTGTTAAATCTGATTTTTTAGCTCTTTGTTGGAAATTGCAGTAGAAATCTTTATTCTGTTTGTAGAAATTATTCTTCCATTCGCGATCAGGAAGGCGACCTGATGCCTCATCAGGTAAATCAACGCCTGTCTTCTTTCCTAAATTAAAGCTGCGTGCGGCCTTGAAAAAGTAATCATTTAAATTGGATTTTGGACGCAATCCACCATCGCGAACCCATTCATCATATGCAATTTGGTACCAGATCGTGTCGCATGAAACTGCAATTGCAGTCTGCATATTGATATTTCCAAGTGATTTTGTTTCGAAGTTATTAAACTCGCGATTACCAACCTTCACAGAAGCGGGGCATTTATAACTTGCGCTCATGTTGTAACCAGCTGCTGATGCGGCAACAACTGATATAGATTTGAAAGTCGATGCCGGTGCATACATACCTTGCAAAGGTCTGTTGAGGGCTGGAACCCCATTCGATTCACTGAAGAGAGCTTTTGCTTGCGCTTGAGTTAACCCCTCTTGGAAAATCTTTAGATCATAAGTTGGGTAGGAAGCAATTGCCAAAATCTTTCCGCTCTTAACATCCATAACAACTGCCGCACCGCCATCACCACGATAACCCATAGAACGTGCACGTTTAACTGCGGATTCCAACGCTTTTTCAGTTGCGCCTTGCAGCTTTGCATTTAAATTAGTTACTAAATTATTTCCAGGATATGACTTTGAGTTTTGAGTCTGTTCAGTTACCGACTCTTTTCTATCAACGATAACTGTTTTGATTCCAGCTTTTCCTCGCAACTGTGAATCAAAAACATATTCAAGTCCAGTCTTACCAATAACTTCATCTCGATAATATCTATGATCTGGATTCATTAAATCGGTTTCAGTAACTGATCCCACATAACCAAGTACATGGGCTCCGGTTTCACCACCAGTGGATGGATAACTTCTCACCGGAATCTGTAGCGCATTAATTCCTGGATAAGAATCGGCATTCTCTAAAACTTTAAGAGCTTGAGCTTGGGTGGCCGCACTTGTTACTGGAATTGGTTGAAAGCGAGTTCCCTTCCAACAACCAGTTCGTTGCCCAACTGGTAATTCACCACAAAGTCTGGTTCCACTCCAAACATCTATAAACGATTTGCCAACTAATTTGGCCACTTTATTAAGTACTGCATCACCTTTGTCGGGCAGCTTATCAATGACGCTTCGATCAACTGTGATAACTAGCCCTGGCTTATCCATAGCAAGTGGCGTTCCATCGCTATCGGTAATTGATCCGCGCAATCCAGGTGTAACCACATCTCTACTCTGCACACTTAGAGCAGCATCTCGATATTTAAAACCAGCAGCAATTTGAAGATAAAAGAGGCGGCCAAAAAGTGCAATCACGAGCGAGGCTATTAAAACTTCGATGATGATTAAATTAAAACGCGATTTTTGACTCAAAAGCGTTCCCTTGAAGTAAGAGTAAAGCTTCGGAACTTATTTAAACCAGGTAGGAGAATTGGAGCAAAAAGAAGAGTCCAGAAACTATTTCCAATGACTGCAATCAAGTTGTGTCCAAGAGTTCCATTATTTTCGCCGAGTACAACGCCCAATCCAAGGTATGTCAAAAGCGTTAATGCAGCTCCCGTGGAAATAAAAAGAATAAAAGCTATTGGTCCAGAAGTTAGATCGCCAATACTGTCGCGATTAGTTGAGAAAATGTATCCAACCAAAGTTAGAACAAAGGCCCACTTTCCCATTGGTGATTCCACGGTAGGTGATAAATCCAAAATCAAGCCACCAATGAAGCCAAGGATGATGGCGCCAAATTTCTCTTCTAACGCCATTAATCCCAGCAATACTGCGATATAAAAAGAGAAGCCGGTTACAGGGAATTTAATTTTGGCGATGGCTGCTTCTTGAAATATAAATATTAGAAATAGAAAAGCAGTATTTATCGCTGCTCTACTCCAACTCACTTCTTACTTGCCTTGGTTGTAGTCGGCGATGGCGAAGCTGATTCAGATGGTGATGGTTGAGGTGGAGTACCAGTCGCCGTTACCCAGATAGTTGCAACTGGAGCTGGCTTTGGAACAAGTGAATCTCTTGGATCTCCCTTTCCAGCTGCCAAAATTACTGACACAACGCCAAGACTTGAAAGTTGTGAATAGCTTCCGACAGTTGCTGTCTTTACTAGAGCAGTATTTGAATGGTCTACTGCTTTTACATATCCAACTGGAATTCCCGGAACGTAAGGTCGATTGTTATCGCTACCTAATGAAAGAAGAACATCATTCTCTTTAATTGTGCCAGTTGAATCTAAAAGTTGGAGCGTATATCGGGAAGTTCCGTTTCCAGAAAGCACACCAACTTCTTGAGAGCCAGCAATTCTTACGCCAATTTTAAAAGTTGGATCACTCATCAAAAGCACAATTGCAGAATTACTTGTAGCGCTCTTAACAACTCCAACTAAACCTGATTCGCTAATTACTGTCATATTCTTATTAACACCATCACTTGTTCCGGCATCAATAGTTATGGTTTGACTAAATGTCGAAGCGCTTCCTTGTCCAATTACACGGGCAGAAACGACTTTAAATCCACCTCGACCTGCAAGGTTAAGTGTTCCTTTCAATTTATCGAGTTGGCCTTTTATATCTTTGCTAATAACTAGTTGAGACTTTAGCTTTGCATTAGCTGCCTTTAAATCTTGGTTCTCAGATTTAATCTTCCCGTAATTTTTAATATCTCCAATGAAACTTCCCACTGGCGAGAAGAAGTCTGAGAAGCCACGTTGAATAGGCGCTAAGAATGATTGAGTTGCGGATCTTGAGGTTTTAGTAAGGCTAATTCCACGTAGATCTAAAGTGATAAGAAATAACGAGGTAACTAAGAGAGTAATAAGAAGTAGCCGAGGACGATTACCTCCGCCAACTGCCATATTATTCTCCGTTAATTATTAGTTATCTGCGTGGCTCTGAAATCAGAACCTTTTCTAGCGCTTCGAATTCTTCGACGCACTTTCCAGATCCTTCAGCAACAGCTTGAAGTGGACGTTCGCTCACGTGAATTGGCATTCCAGTTTCATGGCGAAGGCGATCATCTAAGCCTTTAAGAAGCGCGCCACCACCAGTTAGAACAATTCCACGTTGCATTAAATCGCTAGCCAATTCTGGCGGGGTGCGATCTAGAGTTGCTTTAACAGCATTAATAATTTGATTTACTGGCTCATCAAGCGCCTTACGAATATCTTCGGCTGAAACCACGATGTTCTTAGGCAGACCGGTTGCAAGATCGCGGCCACGAATTTCCGCATCTGATTCATCTGGCGTGCGGAATGCAGAACCAATTGCCATCTTAATTTCTTCAGCAGTTCGCTCACCAAGTAGTAGTGAGTATTCACGCTTTACCCAATCAATAATTGCTTGATCTAGTTCATCGCCGCCTGTACGAATTGAAAGCGCTGTAACAATTCCACCAAGTGAAATAACAGCAACTTCAGTTGTACCGCCACCAATATCTACAACCATGTTTCCAGTTGGTTCGTGAATTGGAAGTCCAGCACCAATTGCCGCCGCCATTGGCTCTTCAATAATGTAAACCTTACGTGCGCCAGCTGCATAACCTGCATCTTTAACTGCACGCTGCTCAACACCAGTAATACCTGAAGGAACACAAACGACAATGCGTGGCTTTGCTAAATAACGGCGCTTATGAACTTTCTGAATAAAGTAGCGAAGCATGCGCTCGGTGGTATCAAAGTCAGCGATCACGCCATCTTTTAGTGGACGAATTGCAACAATGTTGCCAGGAGTACGACCAATCATCTTCTTTGCTTCAA
>CAYPMF010000017.1:0-14146 GCA_964411805.1 uncultured Actinomycetes bacterium
CAGAAGTAGATAAGGGCAGGCAGTGGTTTGTGCCAGTGCGGTCGATAAATTCTTACTGGAAGTTCTGCCGTTGGGCCGGCAAAGTATTTATGTTCTACTTCATAAATTTTCTCTAGCTCACCACTTAGAGCTGGACGGTTAGCTAAATTTTTTCTAAGTGTATAAACGGGCGCTTCCCAAATTTCGGGCAAACCTGAAGCGGCTCGTTTTTCTAGAAATTGAACAATCTCATGATCTAGTGGCATTAACTACCAATTTTCAGTTTGGTCGCGAAGTTTTCGATATTTAATTAAAACTTCTGGTGTTGATTTCTCGTTAAATTTTCTAATCTCGCCAAGCTTCCATTCTGGGAACTTCCCAGTCGCAATCCAGGATGCTTGCTTTGCCGCACCGTCGGCAACATATTCACCAGGTTCAGGAACTAAAACTTCGCGACCAAAAATTTGTGAAGCTATAGAAGCTACTGCATCACTCTTTGCGCCACCACCAACAAGTAAAACTCTATTTATTGCAACGCCATTCTTTTCTAGCGCATCAATGGCATCCGCCATTCCGCAGAGCATTCCTTCAATCATTGCTCGAGCAATATTCGGCCTAGTTGAGTTGGCTAAAGTCATTCCAGATAGAACGCCAGTTGCATCAGGACGATTAGGAGTTCGTTCACCTTCAAAATAAGGAAGAAGCGTTAACCCATCACTGCCAGCATTTGCAGTTAAGGCCAATTCGCCTAGTTCTGCGAAAGTGGTTCCTAGGATTTGATTAGCGCTATCCATAATTCGAGTCGCATTTAAGGTGCAAACAAGAGGAAGGTAATTTCCTGTGGCATCGCTAAATCCTGCGACCTCACCGCTTGAATCAAATGTTGGAGTTTTTGATACTGAGAATGCTGTGCCACTTGTTCCAAGTGAAACAACAACATCTCCAAGCTCGGCACCAACGCCAAGAGCTGCTGCTGCATTGTCTCCAGCGCCTGGACCAATGAGAGTTCCATTCGGAGTTTTTAGCGTTGATTCATTTGGGCCAAGCACTTTTGGCAAAATAATTTCATGGTCATTTAAGTGAGCTAATTTAAAGATTCGATCAACATAAGAATTATTAACGCTATTAAAGTAGCCAGTTCCACTGGCGTCACTTCGATCTGTTATCAGGTCAGATAATTTTGTACTTCCACTTAACTTCCAACTTAAATAATCATGCGGTAAACAAATGGCAGCTACTTGTTTTGAGTTATCTCTCTCATTTTTAGCCATCCATCGAATTTTGCTTGCCGTAAATGCTGCAACTAACGAAGAGCCAACTTCTTTCGAAATATTAGATACTTCAGAATTTAATTCAGCTGCGGCATCCGCGGAACGTGTGTCATTCCAAAGTAACGCTGGACGAATTACCTCACCCAAAGAGTTGAGAGCAACCATGCCATGTTGCTGGCCAGCAATTGAGATTGCGGCGATATTTTCTAGGCCGCCAACTTCAGCTATTACTTTTTGAAGAGCGCTCCACCATTCTTTTGGATCAACCTCAGTTCCATCTGGATGAGGCGCCTTTGCTTGCGCAACTAACTCTCCGGAAGTGGCCTTTCGCACGACAATCTTTACTGATTGAGTAGAGCTATCAACTCCAGCGATTAGTTTCTCCACATGGGTGAGGGTAGACTGCGCAGGTCATTGTTGACCACCTCATATTCGAGTTTCTATTGGAGTTTAAATGCGTATTGGCGTTCTTACCGGCGGCGGAGATTGCCCAGGATTAAATGCAGTTATTCGTGCAGTTGTTAGAAAAGGCGTTAAGGAATATGGCTACGAATTCGTAGGTTTCCGCGATGGCTGGAAGGGCCCACTTGAAGGCCTAACAATGGAATTAAATATTGAGACAACTCGCGGAATTCTTCCACGTGGCGGAACCATTCTTGGTTCATCACGCACCAACCCATTTAAGATTGAAAATGGCGTTGAACGAATTAAAGAGAATTTAGAAAAACTTGGAATTGATGCTCTAGTAGCAATCGGAGGCGAAGATACTCTTGGCGTTGCAACAAAACTTGATTCTCTTGGAGTTAAAGTTGTTGGAGTTCCAAAGACAATCGATAACGATTTAAATAACACTGACTACACATTTGGATTTGATACATCTGTAAATATTGCTGTAGAAGCAATTGATCGACTTCACACAACTGCAGAATCTCATCACCGCACTTTGATTGTTGAAGTAATGGGACGTCATGCTGGCTGGATTGCACTCCACTCTGGAATTGCCGGCGGCGCTGCCTGTATTTTGATTCCAGAAGTTAAGTTTTCACTAGACAAGGTGTGCGAGTGGGTTAACTCTCGTTACAAGTCTTCTTATGCTCCAATCATCGTTATTGCTGAGGGTGCAATTCCACAGGATGGTGACATGATTCTTAAGGATCAAACTCTTGATTCATTTGGCCATGTAAAGCTATCTGGAATTGGCGAATGGCTAGCAAAGCAGATTGAGGAGAAGACTGGCAAGGAAGCTCGTACCTCTGTACTTGGACATATTCAACGCGGCGGAACTCCAACGGCTTTCGATCGCGTTCTTGCAACTCGTTTCGGGTTACATGCAATCACTGCTATCGCTGAAGGCGATTACGGAAAGATGGTTGCGTTGCACGGAACAGATATCAAGCGAGTACCGCTTGCGTCAGCGACTACTGAACTTAAGTTGGTTAAGCCTGAGCTTTATAAGGAAGCTGAGGTCTTCTTTGGTTAATTAAGAGCGAGCAGCTCTTAACTTTCCCTAGGATTTAACTATGAGTACTGATTCAATTTTCACGCCTGGTTTGGTTGCTGCTCAGCAACCAAATTGGCCAGATAAATCAGAACTCGAGAGCGCAGTTTCAACTCTTAAAAAGTTGCCACCACTTGTATTCGCTGGTGAGTGTGATGATTTAAAGTCTAAGATCGCAACTGCTCAAGAAGGAAAAGCTTTTTGGTTACAAGGTGGCGACTGCGCCGAAACTTTTGTAGCAGCAACCGCAGATTCAATTCGCAATCGAATTAAAACAATTCTTCAAATGGCTGCAGTGCTTCAATACTTTGCAAGCCTTCCGGTAATTAAAGTCGGAAGAATGGCTGGCCAATTCGCAAAGCCGCGCTCAAAAGATACTGAGACCCGTGGTGATGTAACTCTGCCGGCATATCGTGGCGATGCTGTAAATGATATTGAATTCACAGAGAGTGCAAGAAAGCCAGATCCAAATCGTTTAGTTCAGGTTTACAACACTTCATCTGCGACGCTTAATTTGGTGCGTGCATTTACCCAAGGTGGTTTTGCAGATATTCGCCAAGTACATGAATGGAATAAGGGTTTTGCAAGCGATCCACGCTTCGGAGCTCGTTATGAACAAATGGCTGCAGAAATTGGCCGCGCTTTAGATTTCATGACATCTGCAGGGGTGCAGCCAGAATCTTTTAAGACAGTTGATTTTTACTCTTCTCACGAAGCTCTGATTCTTGAATATGAGAAGGCGCTTACTCGTATCGACTCTCGCACTGGAAATCCTTATGATGTATCTGGACACTTCATTTGGATTGGTGAGCGCACTCGTCAACTAGATGGCGCACATATGGACTTTGCGGCAAAAATTCATAACCCAATCGGAATCAAACTTGGGCCAAAGACAACGCCAGAAGATGCACTTGAATTAGCAAAGAAGTTAAATCCGAGCGATGAGCCAGGTCGCCTTACCTTCATAACCAGAATGGGCGCTAAAGAGATTCGCGAAAAACTTCCGCCAATCGTTGAGGCAGTGAAGAAGTCTGGAATTAAAGTTTTATGGGTTTGCGATCCAATGCATGGCAATACTTATGAAGCGCCGAATGGTTACAAGACTCGAAACTTTGAGGATGTCCTAGATGAAGTTCGTGGCTTCTTTGAAGTTCATAAGAAGGTTGGAACTCATCCGGGTGGAATTCATATCGAATTAACTGGTGATGATGTAACCGAGTGCGTAGGTGGCGGCGAACAAATTTCTGAGACTGATCTAGCGATGCGATACGAGACCGCATGCGATCCGCGCTTAAACCACACACAATCTCTCGAGCTTGCTTTCCTAGTTGCCGAGATGTTGCGCGACCACAAATAAGCGATTAAATTTTCGCTGTGCTTACAACAGCCGTCCACAAAACTCCGGTCGGCAATCTCTATTTAGTTTCAGATGATCAAGTATTAATTGGTGCGGGATTTCGCTCTTTGCGCGACCTCTTTGAGCGGATGGATGCAGAGGACGCCAATCGTGAATCTAAAGAAGTTAGAAAGATTCCAGTTATCTCAGATTTAATCACAGATTATTTTGATGGCGATATCTCTGCACTTAATGCGATAAAAGTAAGACAGCCAGGCTCAAAGTTTTC
The DNA here is from genome assembly GCA_964411805.1 of uncultured Actinomycetes bacterium. GTDB lineage: Bacteria > Actinomycetota > Actinomycetes > Nanopelagicales > Nanopelagicaceae > AAA044-D11. The sequence goes on from CAYPMF010000017.1 coordinate 4,374, forward strand.
CCAAGAAGTTTGGAAAGCAATGCGAAAGATTCCAGCTGGAAAGACTTGGAGCTATTCTCAATTAGCTGACCGTTCTGGCAACCCAGGAGCTACTAGAGCTGCGGGAACTGTTTGTGGAAAGAATTTGATTGCTCCAATAATTCCTTGTCACCGCGTAGTTAAAAGTGGGGGAGAGTTAGGGAATTATGGCTATGGCGTAGAAGTGAAAGAGTGGCTACTTACCCACGAGGGTGCTTTTTAAAAGTTTCGGAAGTAGATCTAATACTTTATCTAGTTGATTGTCATCAAAATCTAAATGAGTTACAAACCTTAAGAATTTTGGTCCGAGTGCGCTAGCCAGGATGCCTTCCACTTTTAATTTCTCATTAAATTCCGCAGCTGAAAGATTATGTTCCGACAAATTAAGCGCAACAATATTTGTCTGAACGTCTTTTGGATTCACTGAAGTAGGCGAGATCGCTGCACAACTCTCAGCAATTTTCTTAGCGCGTAAGTGATCGGCGTTTAACTTGGAGAGATTATTAGTTAGTGCAAAATCTGCAGCTGCTGCGAGAATTCCAACTTGGCGCATTCCAGCGCCGTAACGTTTGCGCCAAACTCGAGCTGCATCAGCTTTCGCTTTGGAGGTAAGCAGCATCGAACCAATAGGAGCGCCTAACCCCTTTGAAAAGCAGACACTTACAGTTTCAAAGTATTTTCCATACTCGCTAAGCGAAACTCCAGTTGCTGTATGTGCATTCCAGATGCGAGCACCATCAAGATGAAGCGAAATTCCATTAGCCGAAGCATATTTATGTAGCTTTTCAATTTCAGATAGCGGTTGAACTGTACCTCCACCGAAATTATGCGTGTTCTCAACGGCAATTGCAGTTGTTGAAACTAAATATGGACCTGAATTTGGTTTGGCAATCTCTATTGCATCTTCTGCGTTAAGTAATCCAAGTGGCGCCTGCCAAGTTCTTGTTGTGATTCCACTGAAAGTTGCTCCAGCTCCAAGTTCGGCACGAACAATATGAGAATTGGTTTCCGTAATTAGCTCTTCTCCAGGATTTACCAAAAGGCGAATTCCAAGTTGATTTGAAAGTGAGCCGGTTGGCGTAAATACTCCTGCCTCTTTACCAAAAAGATTTGCGATCTTTTTTTCAAAGGCGTTCATAGTTTCATCACCTTGATAAACATCATCTCCTACTTGCGCGATTGCAATAGCCTCACGCATTTGTGGAGATGGTTTTGTAACTGTATCCGAACGCAGATCAATCATGATAACTACCTTCTAATTTCATTGATTTGGCTTCAAAGAAAATGATCATATACATGGCAATTAGTACCAATAACCCACCCAAAGCGATTCGAAGAGTAAGTGCTTCGTCAAGGAATAACAATCCAAAAGCTGCAGCAAAAACAGCCTCAAGAGTGAGAATTACCGCAACGGTCGTGGCAGGCATAAAGCTTTGAGTCCAGGTCTGAACAATAAATGCAAATGCAGTCGCAAAGAGCGCGGTAAAAACTATTGCCTTCCATACTCCGCCATCTGGAGGAGTCTTAAAGCCACCAAATAGACTGGCAACAAATGTAATAATTGCACAGGTTCCAAGTTGCGCAGTGGCAAGAGCGTAAACATCTAGATTTGATGCCCATTCACTAAGTGCAAGGATGTGAATTGCGAAAAGTACAGCGCTAATTAGAACTAGGAGTTCGCCAAGCCCAATCCCAAAACCCTTAAATGAGAGTAAACCAAGTCCAATTGTGGCAAGGAGGGCCGAAGTCCAATCCCATTTACTTATTCGCTTCTTTAAAAATAGAAAGGCAATTATTGGAGTTAGCACTACATATAAGCCTGTGATGAATCCAGTCTTGCCTACCGTGGTCTTTGTTAAACCAATTGATTGAAAGATATATCCGCTCCCAAGAAATAGCCCTACAAGACAACTCTTCAAGAGCAGATCTTTATTAAAAGCTCGAAGCACTTTTGGTCTAATTATTATTAACGCTAACGTTGCAATTGCAAATCGCCAAGCTAAAAATGAATAGACATCTAATCGCTCAAGAGTGGTCTTCATTGAGACAAAAGCAATACCCCAGATTGCGGCAACTGTAGTTAACAGTGAGGCCGGAATTAAACGATTCTTACTCACTTCTTATCTCTGATCTTGCGAAGGAGCGCAACTTCAGAACCATGTTCAGGTTCATCTCCTGGTGTTTCTAAAATAAGTGGAGCATTTGCAACAGCTGGATGAGCGATAAGTTCTTCGAAGGGTTTAACCCCAATTTTTCCCTCACCTAAATTTTCATGTCTATCTTTGAGCGCTCCACAAACATCCATTGAGTCATTTGCATGAATCAATTGAATTCGCTCAATTCCCACAAGTGAAACCAATAAATCAAGAGTCTCTGTCATGCCACCTTTTTTACTAATGTCATGTCCGGCAGCAAATACGTGGCAGGTATCCAAACAAACTCCAACTTTCGGATGCCATTCGAGAGCTTCGAAGTACTTGGTTAAATCATCTAATTTTTTTACAAGCGATTGGCCTTGTCCGGCTGTTGGTTCTAATAACAACCAAGGATCATCCTCTTTCAACTTCTTTAAGATTGGCATAACACCTTTATTAATTTGACTCCATGCTTTATCTACATGCGCTTCATCAACCGCTGAACCGGTATGAACGACTACACCCTTGGCTCCAATTTCGCGGCCGCGTTTTAGTGAGTAAGCAGTAGATGTAAGTGAATTTTCATATGTTGATGGCGTTGGTGAACCTAAATTTATTAGGAATGGTGCGTGGACATAACTCTCGATATCTAACTCAACGCACTTTTCAATAAACAATTGATCGGCTTCTTTATTAGATTCCGGCATGGCCCATCCGCGCGGGTTTGAAGCAAAGACTTGAATCGCTTCGGCCTTAATTTCTTGCGCATAGGCAATTGATCGCTTAGCCATTCCTCCAGAAGTAGGAGTGTGGGCGCCGAGACGGGGTTTAGCCATTCGGTAACTCTAACTTAGAGTGATAGTTACAGTAGAACCCGGCTTAACCTTCGCACCAATGGCAGGTGAGACTCCAATTACAACCTTATTTTTCTTGGTTCCAATAGTTTTCACCTTTACATTAAATCCAAGGTTTTCCAAAATTAATGTAGCTTCCTTTTGGCTTAATGATTTAACCATAGGTATAGCTATTGAACTTGGTCCCTTTGAAATCACTAGCGTAACTTTTGCACCCTTTGCAACCGGCTCCTTACCATCTGGAGTTTGTGAAATTACTGTTCCGGTTGGGACGGTATCGCTATATTCATATTTGGAGATAACGCTTGCACCAAGATTGTTAAGTTCGTTTAAAGCTTGATCACTAGATAAGCCAACAAATGAAGTGAGCGACATCTGTTGGATGCCTTTACTAATCACAAGTGAAATTAAAGAGTCCTTCTTTGCATCTGAGCCAGCTGGCGGATTTGAAGAGATAATTAGCCCGGTATCAACAGTTGGACTATATGAATTTGAAGTCGAACCTAATTTTAAATTAGCTTTATTTAGAGCTGCGGTAGCTGCATCAAGTGTAAGTCCCATTAATTCTGGAACTTGAATACGTTCTTGACCCTTTGAAATTGATACAAATACAGTCCCGTTCTTTGAAACTTTTCCGCCACCGCTTGGCTCGGAGGAGATAATCTTCCCTTTGGAGACATCCTCGCTAAATAACTGTTCTTTTACTTCAACACTTAACGTAAGTGTTTTAAGTGTTGCTTTTGCCTCTTTGAGCGACATTCCCGCGAGAGATGGAATTCTAACTTTTTCGCCACCAGGAGCTAAGAGGTTCAGCGCTCCGTAAATAAGTGCAGCGACGATTAAGAGAGCTATTGCGCGGTTGCGTTTAACTCGGGTAGAAGTTTTTCGCTTCTTCGACACCTGTGTTGATTTTTCTCTCATCACATCTCCTCGTCTTAACTCTAATTGAGTAGTAATACTCTTGAGAATCCCTTTACGTTTCTTCGGCGATTTTGAACTAGTTATAGGTAGGTCTAAATCCAGGCTAAGTTGTCGGCTATTTGGATCAATTGCACTTCGCAATTCCTGGAAAGCATCTAGCATGACATTGGCATCTCTAAATCGTTTACCTGCATCATTTGCCGTAGCCTTTAATACAAATGAATCAATTACAGCAGGAATAGTTTTGCGTAACGAGCTTGGTGCAGGGATATTTTCATTGACATGTCGATATGCAATCTGAATTGGTGAGTCACCTTCAAACGGCTTACGACCGGTTAACATCTCAAAGAGAATAATTCCGAGTGCATACACATCACTCTTGCTATCGGAGATCCCACGTTCCACTTGTTCTGGTGAGAGATAAGAAACGCTACCTAGAATGACGCTAGATTCCTGCGTTTGTGTTGCGGCAGATGCCGGCAATCTTGCCAATCCAAAGTCCGCAACTTTCAATCGACCATCTTTAGATAACAAGATATTTTCAGGTTTTAAATCTCGGTGGAGAATTCCAGCCTTATGTGCAGCACCTACAGCACTTAAAATTAATGAGAAATATGAGAACGCCTCTTCAATTGATAGCGAACCTTTCTCACCAAGTAAATCTCTAAGCGTGAAGCCTTCGACCATCTCCAAAACCATAAAGACTGCAGGAACGCCACCTTCATTCCAGCCTTGATCTTGGATTGAAACAATATTTGGATGGGAGAGTGCAGCAGCAGCCCTGGCTTCTTTAATAAATCTTGAAACAAAATCTTCATTCTGTGCCAAATGAGGATGCATAATTTTTACAGCGACTATTCGATCAAGTCTTAAATCCATTGCGCGGTAGACAGTTGCCATGCCGCCGGTCGCAAGAAGATGGGTCAGTTGATAACGCCCATCAATTACTTCGCCGGTTAGGTCAGACACGCGAAAATCTTAGTTTCCAGGTATCTGAAAATCCGCTCTTTCTTGGGGCAGTTCTGCTGTGAAATATGCTTCTTGATCTAATAGAAATAGCTCCATTTGCGAAGCGATGGATGCACCATCTCTTTTAAGGACTCTCTCAAGTCCGACTGGGATAGGGATATCAACCCAGACGCTTATATCAACGCTTTGCGCGATTGCATCTTGGCCTGCGCCAACACCTTCCAGAACAAGAAGTGAAGGAGTTCTAAATGAATGAAGTTGACCAATTTTATTTTCAGCCCAGTCAAACTTTCCATAAGTAATTTCTTCGCACTCAATTAATTGATCAAGGATGCTTTGCAATTCTCTAGTTAAGGTCGGTCCTAGAGTTAATAACCAACCACGATAAAGGTCATCCATGTGGATAACCTCGGTTCCTGGAAACGCGGTGGCGATTTCTTGCGCCAATGTTGTTTTGCCCGCACCAGCTGGGCCATCTATTGTGAGAATTATTGTCCGATTAGAACTACTTAATTTCTCAGAGATTGCCTTATGAAGTTCGGTTAGATTCACGGAGCCAACGCTTCCAGCCAGCAACTGCTATCAAAACAAAGATGAAGTAAAGAATTGCGGTTAAATAATTCTTGCCATGCCAGAACTGATAGGTATAAACCGCATCAACTGCAAACCAGAGAGGCCAAGATTCATATTTCTCAACCACCATTAGCAATTGAGCAATACAACTTCCAACGAAACCAAAGGCATCTGTGAGTGAAGCTGCTGCACCAATTTTCTTAAGAATTGGATACAAAGTAAACCAGGAAATTAAATATCCAACACCCCAGTAGATTTTATGACGTGAACTTAGCTTTGCAGGTTTTGCACCCTTCTTACCCCAGCCAAACCAGCCCCATATGCCACCAGCAATGAAGACGAATTGCAGAAGTGCGCTGGCGTAGTACTTCTCTTGAAAGAAGAGAAGTGAATAAAGAAGTGAACTTATATTCCACCAATACCAAGTTTTGCGCGGGCCATAAATACCTAGGCCTACACCAATAACTGAAGTAATGAAGGCGAAGAATTCAAGCCAAGTTAAGTTGTATCCAAGTGCTGAAATCATTGTGGACATTAAGAAATGCATTTTTTGCTCCCTTCCAATTCGCATTACCGAACTGGTCTGACGGTCGGCCGCCCTGTTGCGACCCTCTCAGCGATATCTCGCTCCCGATTACTTAAATACTATCAAAAAGCTCTTGCTTTAATCGCTTTCATTAGCGCAGGTAGCGCAACTTTTGCCCGGCGAAGATTTGAAGTTTTAGCTCGCTTGGTAAATATTTGATAATCAATCTTCTCGACCTCATCAACAATTCCACAATAAAGTTCGCTTGCAGCTTGAATACACGGCTGGCTCTCTGGGTAAAGGAGGGCAATTCCATCATTTGCAGCAGCCTGTAAATCCCTTACTCGTTGAATTTGAAACTGCAGGGCTAATTTGATTTCAGGAGTTAAAACCCTACTTTCAAGCATAGATCTATCTACGCCAAATTTCTTAAGTTCATTTAGCGGTAAATAAATTCGGCCACGATCTAAATCTTCACCAACATCTCGGATGAAGTTTGCCAACTGGAAAGCGGTACCTAATTTCTCTGCAGCTTTATTTGCTAAAATCAAATTGCTCGCGCCCAAAATCGGCACCATTTGCAGGCCAATTACTGAAGCCGAACCGTAGACATATTCCATTAAGTCTTCAAAGGTTTGATATTCCGTAACCGTCAGGTCCATCTCCATCGACTTTAAAAAAGCTTCAAAGTAAGTAATATCAATTTCAAATCTATTTATAGTGTAGATAAGCGCTTTTAAAATCGGATCTTCAGATTTATTACGATGCAAATCTCTAAGAACCTCACTCTTCCAACTTTTAAATTTCTTAACTTTCTCATCATAAGAAAGTGGCGAGTGAAGATCATCAACAATTTCATCTGCAAATCTGGCAAAGCCATATAGAGCATGAACAAATGGTCGTTTGGCTTTTGGAAGTAGACGAGTTGCTAAAAAGTAAGTCTTGCCGTGAAGCGCATTTAACCGGCGGCACTCAATAAATGAATCGACCACCGAACTATCAGTAATCCCAGCTGCTGCTAATTCATTCATCTCATTAAGCATATCTCTCAACCCTTAGTAGAGGGTTTCCTTCCAGATAGCGCGTTTATCTCCATTAATACGGGGGAGTAATCAGATATTTTTCAGACCTCTTCCCTCCTGTTTACGGACAGGCAAAACCGTACGGGGTCGCAAACACCCCCGAAACCAAAACAGAGAGGCAAAAATGCTCGATAGTTTCTTTAAGATCAGCGAGCGTGGTTCAACAGTTGGTCGTGAAGTTCGTGGCGGTCTTGTCACATTCTTCACCATGGCTTACATCGTTGCGCTTAATCCGCTGATTCTTGGATTCACAAAAGATGCAGATGGAAAGTTCATCGGCGGTCTTGATCACCCAGATCTCCCTCTAATTGCAGCAGCAACAGCTCTTGTAGCTGGTGTTATGACAATTCTTATGGGCGTACTTGGTAACTTCCCATTAGCTCTTGCTACAGGTCTTGGCTTAAACAGCTTCGTTGCACTTGGTATTGCAACTCGCATGACTTGGGCAGATGCAATGGGTCTTATCGTCCTAGAAGGTTTGATCATCACTATCTTGGTACTAACTGGATTCCGCCAAGCGGTCTTCAAGGCAGTGCCACAACAAATCAAATATGCAATTTCAGTAGGCATCGGCCTATTCATTGCACTTATTGGTCTAGTTGATTCAGGTTTTGTACGTCGCACAAGCTCTGGACCAGTTCCAGTTCAACTTGGTGATGGTGGAAATCTAGTTGGTTGGCCAATCATCGTATTCGTAATTGGTTTAATTCTTATCATCACTCTGATGGTGAAGAAGACTAAGGGTGCGCTTCTTATTGGTATTGCTTCAGCAACGGTTATTGCTGTAATTCTTGAGAAGGCATTTAAGATTGGTCCAAACTTCATTGCACCAGACAAGGTAAATCCAAAGGGTTGGGGACTAAATGTTCCAACAATCCCAAGCAAGATCGTAGCAACGCCAAAGTTCGATCTCCTTGGTCATTTCAACCTCCTTGGTTCATTTGGAAAGATTTCGGTTATTTCAGGAATCCTTCTGGTATTTACACTTCTTCTATCTGACTTCTTTGACACAGTTGGAACAGTTACCGCTATTGGTCACGAAGCTAACTTGATTCAAGCTGATGGAACTGTGCCAAATAATGATCGCGTTCTACTTGTTGACTCAATTGCTGCTGTTGCTGGTGGTGCTGCAAGCATTTCATCAAATACTTCCTATATTGAATCGGCGGCAGGCGTTGGCGAAGGTGCACGTACTGGACTTGCTTCAGTAGTTACCGGTATCTGCTTCTTGCTTACAACATTCCTATCACCACTAGTCGCCGTGATCCCTTACGAAGCTGCTACACCAGCTCTCGTGATTGTTGGATTCCTAATGATGACTCAGGTAAAGGACATCGATTGGCAAGATCTTGGAATTGCAATTCCATCATTCTTAACAATCATCTTGATGCCATTTACTTACAGCATCTCAGTAGGTATTGGTGCAGGCTTTGTATCTCACGTAGTAATTCGTTTTGTGCAAGGTCGTCGTAAGGAACTACACCCACTACTACTCCTAGTAGCTGGTCTGTTCATGATTTACTTCTTAGCTTCACCAATCAACACTTGGGTTGGTCACTAATAAGTTAAGTCAATAAATTTAATGGGGTCGAGAAATCGGCCCCATTATTTTTTTATTTCCCAGTAATTCGCTGAGCAGCTAACTTTCCAGAAATTAGGACCATCGGTACTCCAACGCCTGGTTGGGTTCCAGAACCTGTAAACACAACATTATTAAATCCTTTAGCCAAATTACTCGGTCTAAATGGCCCAGTCTGCATAAATGTATGTGCGCTAGCAAAAGGTGCGCCCATCTCCATCCCACGCTCTGCCCATTCAAGCGGAGTAGTTATATCTTCTACTTCAATTGAGCCACCAAAATTAGAATAACCACTCTCTTCCATCTTCTTAATTACATGCTCACGATACTTTGGAGCATAACTTTTCCAATCTATATCCGCACTTAAGTTTGGAGTAGGGAAGAGGATGTAATAAGACTCTTTGCCTTCTGGAGCTAAAGATGCATCATCTTTACTTGGAACAGTAACTAAGAAACTTGGATCACTCATCACTTTGCCGGTATCAATAATCTCTTTGAAGACTAGATCCCATGACTTTCCAAAATGAATATTGTGATGAGCTAACTGAGGATATTTCGCAGAAGATCCGGCCAACCTCAAGAAACAGGATGGTGAGTATTTAAGTTTCGCTACTCTTTTTGGAGTTTGTCCAAGAAGCTCGCGCCATGCAACCGGTAAATCAGGATTTAAGATGAAAGAATCTCCGGATACTCTTTCGCCACCATTAGAAATAGCCGCCTTAACGGAATTTCCAACAATCTCTAATTTATTAACTTCAAAATTGTATTTAATTTCAACCCCATGCTTTTGAGCTACTGCAGCCATCGCTCGTGGGAGGGCATGCATTCCACCCTTAGGGAAAAAGACACCATTCACTGAATCCATATATGCAATAACCGCATAAATTGCTAGAGCTTGTTGTGGACTAACTCCGGCATACATTGCCTGGAAGGAGAAAATCTTCTGGGTGCGTTCATCCTTTAAATAATCAGAAACCTTTGGCGCCAATTTACGAAAGCCACCAATTGCAATTAACTTAGCCAGGTTAGGAGTAACCAATTGTAGTGGTGAATCGATATTCATATCGATAAAGTCATTCATTTCATACTTATATAACTTGGTTACGAAATCCACAT
>CAYPMF010000018.1:0-14001 GCA_964411805.1 uncultured Actinomycetes bacterium
TGGCGCAGCCAAAGATCGCAGCTAATGGAAATGCAATGCGATAGAGAGTCGAATTGGATTCAGATATAAATAGAAATGCAAGAGTTGCGCCAAGGAGTCCAAAGAGTCCAATTCCATCAACAAAATCCTGCGCCCTTTGAGAAATATTTGGCGTTAAATTTCTTGGTATCCAACTAACTGCAAGCGCTGAACCTAAAAAGAGTCCGATGGAGTGCGTATCGCTTCCAAAATAAACGTGGCTAATTCTTCCTTCACCAGAACGATCGGCGCTGATTGAGAAAGCCATAAGTGCCGTACCTGAAAATATTGAAACTAAAATTGCAGCTCTACGAACTGATTTCTTTCCAAATCGGCGCCACACAAAATAAAGAAGTAACGGCCAGAGTAAATAAAATTGAGACTCTACTGCTAGCGACCAAGTGTGTTGAAGTAATGGCGGTCTACCCACAGTTTGAAAATAATCTTGATGAAGCGAAACCAGATGCCAGTTATTTGTTCCAGTTAATACGAATGGCAAATCTGAAATAAACCTGCTTATGGCATCGGGGGCAAAAGCTGCAATTGCAATTGCCGTTATAAATACAAGTAATAAAAGCCCCGGCAGTAGCCTCCTTATACGAGCAAAATAGAACTCTCTAACATCTAAACCATTTGCTGAATAGATTGAATCGAGTAAAAGTCGAGTAATTACATACCCGGAAATCACAAAGAAGATATCGACGCCAAGAAAACCACCTGGAATCCATTTAAATCCAAGGTGATAAAAAATTACTGCAATTACAGCAAAAGCGCGAAGCCCATCAATTGGCGCTATATGCGCAACCTTTGCTAATCTAGTTTGGGAAGACATTAAGTGTTACTTACGCTTTTTAACTGCCTTCTTTTTTGCCGATTTCTTAGCTGAAGAGCTAGTTCCCAAACTCTCTTTAACTGGTTTATTTTCATTATCAATACTTTCATCTATTGAAGATTGCAAACCAGAAAGTCGATTGAATGCGTGTGCTAATTTTGACTTGGTTTCAGAAATTGCATTTTCTGCCGCAAGAAGTGATTGAGTTTGGATTCGATATAAACGCTCAGATTCAGAGATTGCATTGGTTAACCAAGTGCGGAAATTTGAAATTTCGCCTGTAGCTTGGGCAATTAACTTTTCAGCTTCGCGACGACCAGCAGCGGCAAGCGCAGTTGCCTCTCGCTTGCTTTCCTGCAAAATATTTTCTGCTTCACGGGCAACCTTATTTTTCATTTCATTCGCTTCATACTCGGCAGCTTCAAGGTATTTGCGGCCACGAGATTCAGCGCCTGAAAGAATCGACTTCGCCTTTGATTCTGCAGACTCCATTTTTGATTTTGCTGTTGCGGTGGCTTCTGAAACCAATTTTGCAGCTGCTGCAGTTGCACGAGCTTCGCGTTGCTGCGCAGTCTTTATTAGTGACATTGCTGTCTCAGTTGCAAGAATTTCAAATTCTTCTTTAGATAGAGAGGTAATATCTTTACGGGAGCGAAGATCTGCAAGTTGCGCTTCTAATTGTCGAATGCGATCAACTGCATTTTCACTTGGAGCAGCGGTTGTCTCTTCCTTATATCCCAACCAGCTACGAAAGCCCTTCTCAGCCATCACATACCCCTCTTTATAAATAGGTCGCTAGCCTAGCCTAGAAAATTAAGGGGTGAAATTGGGGTGCGGTACCTTCCTCCCATGAGTCAGGCACTAGTAATCGAATATACGAATACCGTTAAGGATTTCTTAGCAATTGCAAAGAGTATTGCTCCGGGTGATTTATTAAAGTCACCTAAAGCTGGTGAGTGGTCGGCAAGTTTTGTAATTCAACATATGGCTGATTCTGAAGTCCACTTCTCATCACGATTTATGAATGCACTAACTGAAACTGAGCCAAAGATTGTGCCATTTAATGAAGATGTGTATCCAGAACGTTTAAATTATGGAAAGCGTGATGCAGTAAAAGCTTTATCACTTATTGAAGCGCAATCTCAAGTAACCGCAGATTTGTTAACAAATATAAATCACGATGATTGGGATCGTAAATCAATTCATCCCGAAGCTGGCGTGATGACGATTACCGATATCTTGGCAAAGGCCATCAGCCACTATCAAGCTCATTTAAATCAATTGAAAGAAGTTAAAGCCTCTCTCTAATTTAATTCACTAACACGTACTTAGTGAACCATAACCCCCTCAGTCTCTACCACGGCATCTTTACCAATATTGATAAAGCCAAACAGAGTAATTGCACCAGCTACCAACATAGTTGCACCAACCAAGAAGGCAATTGTGAAGCCATGAGTCATGGCGTAGACCTGAACTTTTTCACCAAGTGAGGCATGGCTCTTTACATAACTAGTTGCAGCAGTTGCTGCCACAGTATTAAGTAGAGCAGTACCCAAAGAACCACCAATTTGTTGGCTTGTATTGATTAAGGCTGACGCAACTCCTGCATCATGTCCACCAACATTGTGAAGTGAAGTAGTAGAAATTGGGATAAAGACGAGCGCCATTCCGCTTGAGATTATAAATAAAGAAGGTAAAACATGAGTCGCATATGAAGTTTCAGGTGTAATGCGAGCAAGCAAAACCATTCCGATTCCCGCAAAGAATAGACCCGGAATCATTAAAGGCTTTGGACCAATCTTTGGAAGTAATTGCGAAGCTACGCCGGCAAAAACAATAACGCCAAGTGTGAATGGTAGAAATGCAAAACCACTTTTTAGTGGGCTGTATCCGAGTACTACTTGCAAATAAAGTCCAAGGAAGAGGAACATTGAAAATAATCCTGCTCCAACAAACATAGAACCTAAATATGAACCGCCTCGATTTCTTTCTGTAACAACTCGCAAAGGCATCATTGGATTTGGGGCCTTAACTTCTATCACTACGAATGTCACTAAAAATACAATTGCCAAGCCGAAGAGTGTTAAAGTGAATGAATTGCTCCAGCCATGGCTTGCAGCGCGACTGAAACCATAGACAAGTGAGAAGAGTCCAGCGGTTGCAGTTACAACGCCAGGGATGTCATAGGTGCGATCACCTTCAGCACGAGATTCATGTACGTACTTAACTGCTAGAAGTGCTGCAAAGATTGCGATTGGCAGGTTTACACCTAAGCACCAACGCCATGAGAAATATTGTGTAAGAACTCCACCGACGATTAAACCAATAGCGGCACCACCGGCCGAGATTGCACCCATTACGCCAAATGCTTTGGCTCGCTCTTTAGGTTCTGTAAAAGTAACAGAAATAATTGCTAGTGCCGCAGGTGCAAGTGCTGCGCCAAAGACGCCTTGAAGAGCACGTGCTGCAAAAAGCTCGCCTTGATTTACTGCAAATCCACCAAATGCAGAAGCGCCAGCAAATCCAATAAGTGAGTAAATCAAAACCTTTTTTCTTCCAACGAAGTCACCGACGCGGCCACCAAAAAGTAGAAGAGATCCAAAAGCGAGTGTGTAAGCAGTGACAACCCATTGTTGGTTCGCATCTGAAATCTTTAACGCTTGCTTTGCGTGCGGTAGGGCAATATTCATAATCGAACTATCTAGAACCAACATAAGTTGGGAGATACCAACAATGAAAAGGGTGCGCCAACGATCAGGGTCAAGGGCTGTATTTTTATTATTAGACATTTCTCTCCAGTATTGAGGGCCGCTCGTGGAAGTAAAACAAATAAGACTGGAGAATTATTTCATCTTTTCTGTGAATAAATAGCCATTTGCAGGAGTACGTTTTGAGTATGCGAAAAGTTCTAGTAACCGGGGCCACAGGTTATGTAGGCGGTCGATTGGTTCGCTCGCTTCTTGCGCGGGGAATTGCAGTTCGCGTGCTTGTAAGAGATGAAAAGAAAGTAAAAGAGCATCCTTGGAGTTCTGAAGTAGAAATTGTCGTCGGAAACGCAAATAATTATGAATCTTTGCTCAAAGCCCTAGAAGGCATACATACTGCCTTTTATTTATTGCATTCAATTAACAGTTCAATCAAATTTGATCTTGCCGAAAAAGAGATGGCGGCAAATTTTGCGAATGCAGCAAAGAGTGCAAATATTTCGCAGATCATTTATTTGGGCGGCATAGCAAATGATGTTAAAAAAAGCCGTCATCTTAAATCGAGAACTGAAACTGGTATCGAATTAGCAAAACATGGAGTCCCGGTTATGGAAATCAGGGCCGGAATCATTATTGGTTCTGGTTCAGCTTCTTTTGAAATGCTTCGACACTTAACTCATCGTCTCCCGATTATGACTACTCCTAAATGGGTGAAAAATAGAACGCATCCAATTGCAATTAGGGATGTTTTGTATTACTTAAGCGAGTGTGCAGTTTTAACGAAACCAATTGCTGGAATATTTGATATTGGTGGACCAGAAGTTCTTTCTTACGAAGATATGATGCAGAAGTTTGCAAAGATTTCTGGCCTGCGAAAAAGAATTATTATTAAAATTCCAGTGCTAACACCTTCACTTTCCAGTTTATGGATTGGATTTGTAACCCCCGTCCCTACAACACTTGCAAGGCCACTTGTGGAATCGTTAATTTGTGAAGTGGTTGTCGATCCATCAAAAGAAATATCTAAATTAATCCCAAACCCAAAAACAGGTTTACTTGATGTGAGTAAGGCAATTGAGCTAGCGCTTGAAAAAGTTTCAAGTAATGAAATTGAAACTCGATGGTCTGATGCGAAAGCCCCAACTGCACCTTGGCAAATTGCGCAAGGCGACCCAGATTGGGCGGGAGCAACGGAGTTCAGAGATGTTAGAAAGAGATTTACTGATGCAAAAAGTGAAGTTGTTTGGAATTGCATCGAAAGAATTGGTGGAGTAAATGGTTGGTATGGGTCAGGCTGGCTCTGGTATTTGCGCGGATTGTTAGATCGAATTTTTGGCGGTGTTGGTCTTAGACGTGGCCGACGCGATCCGCTTAAGTTAAAAGTTGGAGATTCGTTAGATTTTTGGAGAGTTGAAGGTTATGAAGAAGGAAAATCATTAAGACTTTATGCAGAAATGATTCTTCCTGGAAAAGCCTGGTTAGAGTTTCAAATAGTTCCAATTGGCCAAAAAATTCAAGTTATTCAGACTGCAAGATTTCAACCAAGGGGACTTGGGGGTCAACTCTATTGGCGGCTTGTCGCACCTTTCCACTTCTTATTATTCCCACGTATGCTTAAAAATATCTGTAAATCTGCGGAACTGGAATCTAAATAATTTTATGATTCTTAAGTTAAAGCAGTTACGCTAGTGCAATGCCAAACGCGAAAATTAAGCCATTTCTCTGGTTCGACAACAACCTAGATGACGCAATTAAGTTCTATAGATCTGTTTTTAAATCAAACTTCAAATTAGAGAGCGCCAGCCGAGTAGGTGGAAAGAAAGCCCCGATTTTCATGGCGGAGTTCACAATTTTTAAACAACCATATGTGGCCCTTAATGGTGGTCCTATGTTTAAATTTAATGAGTCAATCTCAATGTTTATCTCATGCGTTGATCAAAAAGAGGTTGATAAGTATTGGAAGGCGCTTTCATCTGATGGTGGCCAAGAAGGTCGATGCGGATGGTTAAAAGATAAATTCGGTCTCTCCTGGCAAGTAATCCCAAAGGATCTACCTAAATATATGAGCCATAAAAATCCTGAGGTTGCTGCATATGCGCAAGAAGCGATGATGAAGATGAACAAAATCATCGTAAAGGATTTAAAGATGAAAGTCGTTAAAAAGAAGAAGTAATTCTCGTGATGGTGCGGGAGGTGGGACTTGAACCCACACGACCGAAGTCACAGGTTCCTAAGACCTGCGTGTCTGCCATTTCACCACTCCCGCGGTAGGGAGAAGGTTAAAGGTAAACTTCGGATTCTTCCAAAACGAGTGCAATTTAAAGGGTAAATCAATGGCAATCCAAGATGACCTCAGCGTCGCAATCTTGGATATTTTACGTGGCGCCAATTTAAATTGTGAGCTGCCAAATGAAATAACTTTAGAGCGACCAAAGAATCGCGATCACGGAGATTTTGCTTCATCAATCTCACTTGCGCTCGCAAAGCCAAGCGGCAAAAACCCACGCGATATTGCCGAGATCATTAAAAAAGGTTTGGAAGCGCGTAACGATATTTCAAGTGTAGAAATTGCTGGACCAGGATTTATAAATATTTTACTAAATAGCCAGAGCCAAGGAAACGTTCTCGCTGCAATTCTTTCGGCCGGAAAGAAATATGGAGAAAGTAAAACTTTCCCGGGCACCAAAATTAACTTGGAATTTATTAGCGCGAATCCAACCGGTCCTCTTCATTTAGGCCACACTCGTTGGGCAGCAGTAGGAGATGCACTTGGTCGCGTTCTATCAGCGGCAGGCGCGAATGTAACTCGTGAATTTTATATAAATGACCGCGGCGTGCAGATGGATCTCTTCGGGAAATCAATTCAAGCTGCTGCTCTCGGCAAAGCACGTCCAGAAGATGGATATCACGGTGAATATGTAAACGATCTTGCAAAGGAGATTGTTACTAAGCACCCTGAGATATTGAAAATGGGCAATGAAGAACAAGCAATCGCCTTCCGTGATTACGGTTATGAAGTTCAACTAAAGCAACAACAAGAGGTTCTGGTGAAGTTCGGAACTCGCTTCGATGTCTGGTTTAGTGAGAAGAGTTTGTATGAAAACAATTTTTTCCAACATTGCCAAGATGTACTTCGATCAAAGGGCCATGTCTTTGAAGAAGAAGGCGCTATTTGGTTAAGAACAACAGATTTTGGCGATGATAAAGATCGCGTGATGGTTAAGTCTGATGGCTCGATGGCTTATTTTGCTTCTGATTCTGCTTATTACATTTCAAAGCGAGAGCGCGGCTTTGAGATCAATATCTATATGTTGGGCGCTGATCACCATGGTTATGTCGGGCGTCTTAAGGCGCTAGCTGCTTGTAATAATGATGATCCGAATTACAACGTAGAAGTTTTAATCGGCCAACTTGTAAAGATTCTTGAAGGTGGCGAAGAGGTAAAGCTCTCAAAGCGCGCTGGAACAATTATTACTCTTGAAGAGTTAGTTGAAAAAGTTGGCGTAGATGCTGCTCGGTATACGTTGATTAGATACCCAACAAATACTCCAATGGTGATGGATGTTGATGTCCTTCGCAGTCGCACAAATGAAAATCCGGTTTATTACGTTCAATATGCCCACGCACGTATTTGTGGAGTACTTCGCAATGCATCAGAATTAGGCGTTAATTACGGCGCAACGCACATTAACTCTGATCAACTAACTCATGAACGGGAACGCGAATTAATCGGCCAACTTGGAGAATTTCCAAGCATCGTCTCATCAGCTGCTGAATTACGTGAGCCGCATAGAGTCGCAAGATATGTTGAAGAGTTAGCTGGGGTTTATCACCGCTTCTATGCAGATTGCCGGGTACTTCCAATGGGTGATGAAAAGCCAAGCGAGTTACATAGCGCACGCGCTACCTTATGTTTAGCAACTGCACAGGTAATTGCTAATGGACTTGAATTACTTGGCGTTTCGGCGCCGGAAAAGATGTAGCGATGACTCTATTTAAATCAGTTTTTAATAAAGAGGTCTTCTCTACAAATAGCGCTATGCAAAATGGCGAGTTGGTTATTGGTGGTTGCAAAGCCACTTCGCTTGCAAAAGAATTTGGAACGCCGCTATTTGTGCTCGATGAAAGCGATTTTCGCAACCGAGCAAAGAGTTGGAAAGATGCGCTTGTAAATAATTTCGAAGGTAACGCCGGAGAGGTCTATTACGCAGCCAAATCCTTTATATCAATTGAAGTAGCCAAGATGGTTGCTGAATCTGGAATTGGAATCGATGTCTGCACAGGTGGCGAACTAGCTGTTGCACTCGCTGCAAATTTTCCAGCGGATCGTATTGAGATGCATGGCAACAATAAATCTTTAAGTGAGATTGAAGAGGCTTTAAAAGTTGGGGTATCTAGAATAGTTATTGATTCGATTCAAGAGATTGAACGTGTGCAAAGTATCGCTGCAAAAGCTGGCAAGAATCAGAAAGTTTTAATTCGCCTAACTCCTGGCGTAGAGGCTCATACCCATGAAGCTATTTCCACCGCTCATGAAGATGTGAAATTTGGATTATCGATTGCATCTGGCGCAGCCTGGAAAGCGATTGAAGCAATTGAAGCTGCTGCAAATCTTTCACTTCAAGGATTTCATTGCCATATTGGCTCACAGATTTTCAATACTGAAGGTTACGAAATTGCTATCGGACGGATAGTTGCACTGATGGCTAAATTCCGTGGCCACTTCAATCGAGAGCTTGCTGAGTTTGATTTCGGTGGTGGCTTTGGAATTGCTTATCTGCCAGGAGAAAGCACATTTCAACCGGAAGCAGCTCTAGCTAAATTGGCTCCAGTTATTAAGAAAGAATTTAAAGAAAATAATTTGGCGCTGCCAAGAATTTCAATTGAGCCTGGCCGTGCTATTAGCGGTCCAACCACAACTACGTTATATGAAGTTGGAACAACAAAACATATTGAACTAGATGAAGGTGGCGTTCGACATTACATCTCAACTGACGGTGGAATGAGTGACAATATTCGAACTGGTTTATATGGAGCCGAATATATGGCGATACTCGCTAACCGAACTTCTAGTGAGAGTGAAATTCAATCTCGCTTAGTTGGAAAGCATTGCGAGACTGGGGACATCATTATTAGAGATCTGCAATTCCCAAGTGATGTAAAACCAGGCGATTTAATTGCAACTCCAGCTACGGGTGCTTATGGTCGATCAATGGCGAGCAATTACAACCATGTGCCAAAACCGGCGGTAGTCGCAGTAAAAGATGGAAAGGCTCGTTTAATTCTTCGCAGAGAATCAGTTAAGGACCTGCTTGCGCTTGATGTGTCCGATCCTGGTCGCGAGTTGAAGTAAAAATATAGGAGAATAAGCGGGTGAATCCACCCAAGATTTTAAAAATCGGAATGCTCGGTTGCGGCGTTGTCGGAACTGATGTTGCCCGATTGCTTGCGAGCAATGGAGCCGATCTGGCTGCGCGCGCAGGCGCAAAGTTAGAACTAGTTAAGGTGGGCGTAAGAAATTTAAATCGCGCTGGCATTGCAAAAGAGTTGTTAACTTCTGATTTGGAATCTATTGTTAAAGATTCTTCAATTGATTTAATAATTGAGGTAATTGGTGGGATTGAGCCAGCTCGAACACTTATCTTAGAAGCTTTAAAGAATAAGAAATCTGTTGTTACTGCAAATAAGGCCCTTCTTGCAAAACATGGTGCTGAATTATTTGCAGCTGCTGATGAAAATGGCGTTGATCTTTATTACGAAGCTGCCGTTGCGGGCGCTATCCCAATCCTTCGTCCGATGCGCGAATCTTTAGTGGGAGACCATGTCCAACGCGTAATGGGAATTGTTAATGGAACAACTAATTACATCCTTACAAAGATGGATGAATCTGGTGCGGCTTTCGCAGATGCCCTAAAAGAAGCGCCCGCGCTTGGTTTTGCAGAAGCGGATCCGACTGCAGATGTTGAAGGTTTTGATGCTGCTGCAAAGGCTGCAATTTTGGCAGGACTTGCATTTCACTCACGCGTGACTGATGCCGATGTTTATAGAGAAGGCATCACAAAAATTTCAGCAACCGATGTTGCGGTAGCGAAATCACTTGATTTAATAATTAAATTATTAGCAATCGCAGATTTGAATGAGAAGGGTGAAATATCAGTAAGAGTTCATCCAACGCTAATTTCTCGGAGCCATCCATTGGCTGCAGTGCGTGAATCTTTTAATGCAGTTTTCGTTGAAGCAGAATCAGCCGGCGAATTAATGTTCTATGGCCGCGGGGCAGGCGGTGCACCAACTGCATCAGCGGTGCTTGGAGATTTAGTAGCAGTGGCGCGTCATAAAGTTATGGGTAGCCAAGGACCACGGGAATCTGAATATGCTGATCGCAAAATTGCGCCGATGGGTTCTAATAAGACTCGTTATTTAATTCGACTTGATGTTGCTGATAAGCCTGGCGTACTTGCAAAGGTTGCTGAAACTTTTGCAAAGAGCGATGTTTCAATTCAAACTGTTCGCCAAAATGGCCGTGGCGATGATGCTGAATTAATAGTTATGACACACAAAGCAACTGACGCCGCATTAGCTAAAACGGTAGAAGGCTTAAAGAGTTTAGATATTGTTAAGGGCGTTGATAGCGTTTTGCGAGTAGAGGGAAAGATTAATTGAGTATTTTTTCAAAGAAGCGCGGCGCCCATCAATGGCGCGGAGTGATTGAGGAATACCGAAATCGCCTTCCAGTTTCATCCAAGACTCCAGTCATAACGCTTCGTGAAGGCGGCACACCACTTGTTCAAACTGGAACGCTTTCTGCAATGCTTGATAACGATGTCTGGTTAAAAGTTGAAGGTGCAAATCCAACTGGATCTTTTAAAGATCGTGGAATGACCATGGCAATGTCAAAAGCTGCTGAAGATGGAGCTCAAGCAGTTATTTGTGCATCAACTGGAAATACATCTGCATCAGCTGCCGCTTATGCGACGAAAGCAGGCATGCGCCCTGTTGTCTTAGTTCCAGAAGGAAAGATTGCAATGGGTAAGTTGGCACAAGCGATTGCTCATGGTTCAACTCTTCTTCAGGTAGATGGCAATTTCGATGATTGTTTAAATTTAGCGCGCGATTTATCAGCAAATTATCCAGTTGCACTCGTTAATTCAGTTAACCCATTTCGAATTGAAGGACAGAAGACAGCTTCTTTTGAAGTTGTAGATATGTTGGGTGATGCTCCAGATATTCACGCACTTCCAGTAGGCAACGCAGGAAATATCACCGCGTATTGGAAGGGCTATGAAGAATATTTTGCAGATAAAGTTTCAAGTAAGTTGCCACAAATGTGGGGCTTTCAAGCAGCGGGCGCTGCACCAATTGTTTTAGGTAAGAAGGTTGAAAACCCAGACACAATTGCAACTGCAATTCGAATTGGTAATCCTGCTTCTTGGAAGCAAGCTGAATCAGCGCGAGATAAATCAGGCGGCTTAATTGATTCTGTTACTGATGAAGAAATTCTTTCCGCTTATCGATTGGTTGCTGAAAAAGAAGGCGTCTTTGTTGAACCATCTTCAGCTGCTGGAATTGCTGGTTTAATTAAAAAGCAATCACAAGGAAAACTTCCAAAAGGGAAGCGAATTGTTATTACAGTTACCGGAAATGGTTTAAAGGATGTTAATTGGGTCCTTGATCATGCGCCGAAACCAACTGTTATTCCAGTTGATGTAAAACGTGCAGCAGAAGCGATTGGTTTGGCATAGTGGTTGCAAATCGTTTAACTTTTAAAGCAACTATGGCACAAGTAAGCGTGCCAGCAACTAGCGCAAACCTCGGACCTGGCTTTGACACTTTTGGTATCGCATTAGATCTACGCGATCGCTATGCCGCAGTTGTTTTAGATACGCCTGATTTTGATGTTGATGTAACTGGAGAAGGCGCAGATGAAGTTAAGAAAGATAAGAACAATTTAGTTATCAAAGCGATGATGCGTGGCTTTGAATATATGGGTCAAAAGCCAAAGGGGATTGAACTCCGCCAATTAAATGCAATTCCACAAGCGCGTGGATTAGGTTCATCTGCTGCGGCGATTGTTGGTGGTTTATTTTTAGCTCGAAATTTAGTTTTGAGCGGTGAAACACTATTAACTGATGATGCAATTATTGAACTTGGCTGCGAGATGGAAGGCCATCCAGATAATGTGGCCGCAGCAGTATTAGGAAGCGCAACTATCGCTTGGAAGGATGGCGCAGGCCTTGGTCGTGCAGTTTCAATCCCAGTAAACCCTGCGATTAAGTGCGTCGCTTTTATTCCGGATTCTCATCTCTCTACAAATAAGGCGAGAAAGTTATTGCCTGAAACTATTTCTCACGAAGATGCGGTAAAGAATTCAGCTAACTCTGCGCTATTAACTCATGCGCTAGAACATCGTCCTGATTTGTTATTAGAAGCAACTTCAGATTATTTACACCAAAGTTATCGCCGTGAAGCTATGCCAAAGTCATTAGATTTAGTAGAAAAACTAAGAGCGGCTGGCGTACCTGCAATGATTTCTGGCGCAGGTCCAAGCGTCCTAGTTCTCCACACAATGAGTGAGGCCGAAGAAGCCGAATTCATAAAGGTTGGCGAACCTAGCTTTAAGGCGCATAAAGTGGGGATTTCGGTAAGGGGAGTTGAGTAAATCTCAAAGCCCTGCTAAGTTTCACCTATCTCAAGCGCGGAGTCTCTCCCAAAATTTCTGAGATAAATTCTAAAAAATCAAAAAATAATAAAATCAAGTTAAGTAAAAGGTAAATCTAAAAATATATGACACCAGCAAAGACCGCCCGCGATAACGGCGAACTTTCCGGAATGCTCCTCTCAGATCTTCGCAAGACTGCAGGGCGTTTAGGTATCGAAGGTTCTGACACGATGAAGAAGGGCGACCTTGTCCAAGCAATTGGCGATCTACAAGCTGCCAATCGAGATGCAGCAAAAGCTGAGCGTGAAGCGAAGCGTGCAGAGCGAGATGCTCGCCGCGGCAAAAATAAAGATCGCGAAGAAAATGAGGAAACAGTGAGCGAAGACTCAAACGAAAATTCATCAAATAATGAAGAGCGCGGCGATCGTAATGATCGCGGAGATCGCAACGACCGTCGTAACCGTCGTGATCGTGGTCGCTTCCGTGATCGCGGAAATCGCGAAGAGCGTGAAGTTCAAATTTCAGAAGATGATGTTCTTCTTCCAGTTGGCGGCTTACTAGATATTCTTGAGAATTATGCATTTATCCGCACCGCTGGATATTTGCCAAGTCCTAATGATGTTTATGTTGGACTTCAATTAGTTCGTAAGTTAGGACTTCGCAAAGGCGATGTTGTTACTGGCGTTGTTCGCCAACCTCGTGAAGGTGAACGCCGTGAAAAGTTCAATGCCTTGGTTCGAGTTGATTCTGTTAACGGTCAAGAACCAGAGAGCGCAAAGGCTCGCGTTGATTTCTCTAAGCTTGTTCCTCTTTATCCGCAAGAGCGTCTACGTTTAGAAACTGAACCAAATATTCTTACAACTCGCGTAATTGATTTGATTTCACCAATTGGTAAGGGTCAACGAGGACTTATCGTTTCTCCTCCTAAGGCAGGTAAGACGATGGTTCTACAATCAATTGCAAATGCGATTACCAAGAACAATCCCGAGTGTCACTTAATGGTTGTGCTTGTAGATGAGCGTCCAGAAGAAGTTACCGATATGGAGCGTTCAGTTAAGGGTGAAGTTATTGCCTCAACTTTCGATCGCCCAGCAGATGACCACACAACTGTTGCCGAACTTTCAATTGAGCGCGCGAAGCGTTTAGTTGAAATGGGACATGATGTTGTTGTTCTTCTAGATTCAATTACTCGTCTTGGCCGCGCATACAACATTGCAGCGCCTGCATCAGGTCGTATCTTGTCTGGTGGTGTTGATTCAGCAGCTTTGTATCCACCAAAGAAGTTCTTCGGTGCTGCTCGTAATATTGAAAATGGCGGCTCTCTAACAATTCTTGCAACCGCGCTTATCGATACCGGTTCTAAGATGGATGAAGTTATCTTCGAAGAATTCAAGGGAACTGGAAATATGGAATTGATTCTTAACCGTAAATTTGCGGATAAGAGAATCTTCCCTGCGGTTGATGTAATTGCATCTGGTACTCGTAAAGAAGAAATCCTTATGGGCAAGGAAGAGCTTTCAATCGTTTGGCGTCTACGCCGCGTTCTACATGCACTTGATCAACAACAAGCACTTGAACTATTGCTTGAGAAGATGAAGGGCACAAAGTCGAATGTGGAGTTCTTGATGCAAATCCAGAAGACCACAATTTCTGAGAGCGATGCAGCTGCCGGAAAGAGCGAAACCAACGCTTAATTTTGGCTCACGACAAAAGGCCACTATTCTTCAACCCTCGCTGGTTCACGGGTAACCGATCCAGCACCTAACGAAAGAGAATGAAATGAAGTC
>CAYPMF010000019.1:0-13829 GCA_964411805.1 uncultured Actinomycetes bacterium
CCGCAAGAGCGATGAGCAGTTAATGTCGTGGGCTAATGAAGTTTTGGCTGAGCACCTTGCAGATTTTGATCCAATTACAGAACGCCCTAAATCAATTACTTGGCGAGCGATGCGCGAGCGTTGGGGCTCTTGTACAACCGTTGATAAAACAATTCGAATCTCAGATCGCCTTAACTCTGCCCCGCTCTACGTCCTCAAACATGTACTCCTTCATGAGTTGATACATCTACGGATTGCAGACCATGGAGATGAGTTTCAGAGGCTCTTAGAGCGCAACCCAGACTCCGCTCGCGCTGAGAGCTTCCTCGAAGGCTTTGAACTCGGAAGTTCGGGCAATTCGGACATTTATCTATAGATAGCCCATAAATAATCCTTAAGTCTGTGCGCAAATCCCCGCACACACGCGCGTAGCGGGGTATCGTGAAGCCATACGCGTGCGGTTCGTACGGGTAATTTCGATCAGGGTTTAAGCGTGAGAGCGTTTTAATTCTGAATCAAAGGCAAGATACATAACTAGAGGAGGGCCAATATGGCTGAGGCATACAAGGGTGAGGCTTACTGCGTAAAGTGCAAAGAGAAGCGCCAATTCGAAGGTGAAGTTAAAGTCTCTGATTCAGGTCGCCGCATGGCGCAAGGAATCTGCCCAGTTTGCGGAACAAAGGTAAACCGCATTCTAGGTAAGGCTTAATCTTCTAACTAGTTAACTAGTTTTGTAACGCCCCGTAGAAATGCGGGGCGTTTTCATTTTCATCGCAGCTTGAAATATGTATTTTTGATTTAAGGTTTTTAAGCAATTTAAGCATGAAATAAGTAGTTTTTAATTTAAGCCAGTGAGTCTGTTTTAACTAAGCGCAAAATAATTTCTCTCCTATCCACGGGATCCGGCGCTCGCAAATCTAAGTAATAAAACTTTTGCAAAGATCGCCCATCTTATGAGCACATTCCCCGCTTTAAAGCCTGGCGTCACATATGTAATCGAACATCATGAGAACTACTCCTCAATTGCAGTTGGCACAGCGAACTTTGGAATTCGATTGAGTGGCCATGCAGCCATTCTCTTTATTCAAAAGGCAACTGGCCAGATTGAATTAAATGAACTTCTCTTTGAAATTGGGATTTCAAATAGCCAAGCCCTCGAAATTCTGCAACCGCTCTTAACCCATAATCTCTTATCGCTCCTAACCTCTCCCACCTTCAGCAACCCCGATCAAGTAAATGATTTCGCAACAAAAGTTGCATTAGCCCGCACTCTCCCAGAATTAAATGCAATTGGCTGGCGCAATGGATTAAATCCTGCTCGTGAAATTAAAGAGCGAGAATTAAAAAATATTTTTATTATCGGTTCAAATAGATTAGCTCTCGCACTCTTTGAGTTGTTTCTCTCAATCGGATATTTAAGAACTACTCTCAATACTGATTTAACTGGTGATGTAAGTGGAGAATTAATTGGCGCTACTCCATTTAAGTTAAGTGATATTGGCCAGCCATTTGAACCTTTCAAAGTGCGCATAAATAAGGAGTTCTCTCTTAAAGTCCCTATTGCTAAAAAGGATTATTTATCCATTTCTAATACAAATAAATTATCCAATAATGATATGCCCCTAAATTCTCTTGTGATAAACACTAGCGATTTTCAACCTGATCAATTAGTTAATCTCGCACTTGATGGCGCTGCCCATATGCAGATTGGGAATTTAACTTCGGGAAAAGTTGAAGTAGGGCCAATTGTTATTCCAGGAAGAACGCCTTGCTACAACTGCATCTCTCTTTGGAAGGCAGAGAAGATGGCTGACCTTGCAAAGTTAAAGATTGCCCATTTGACGCAAAAGCCACTTGAATTGCCAGCAGCTGGAGTTACTTATCTTTCCGGGCTAATAGTCTCGTTAGTTGATAGCTACTTTGCTTTAAATAAATCTTTTCTAATTGGTTCAAGTGTTGTGATTAATCTGCTCAAACCTCTCGAATATCTCGAGAGGTTCTGGCAGCCAAATCCAAAATGTGGCTGCCTAGAACTTCTCTAGCGCTACAACGAAGCTAACCGATTGGTTGCTTCGATTGCGATTATGCAACTTTTGCTTCCTTCTTATCTGCTAATTCTTCAACTGAAGATTTAGCTACGGCAATAACTGGATTTGCTTTAGCAGATTTATTTGTAATTGATTCTGTTGAAATAGCGTTAATTCGCGGACGACCTGGTGCGCGCTTTTCAGCAATCACCTTGCCATCTTCAAATAGCTCACCGCCCCAAACTCCAGTCGGCTCCTTACGTGAGAGCGCACCACTTAAGCACTTCGCCTTCATCGGACATTCCCCACAGAGCGCCTTTGCATAGGAGATTTCAGGCTTGGTCTCGGCGAAGAAAACTTCTGGATCGACGCTATGGCATGGCAAATTCGCAGATGCATCTGCCAATTCATTAACGCCCATCATTGCATTTGGACCCTCTGCCCAACCCGGCAGAAGTAGTTCACTGAAGAGAACTGACATAGTTCTCACCATTCCTTTCCTCCCTTTAGCCTTTTACTAAAGGATCTCTATTTGATTTTTCTTCTTACCTTCCGCTTAATTTGGCTAACTTTCTTTAGGAAAATTAATTGGAAAATAAAAAAGGCCGCTAATCCTCTTTCTGAGGATTGCGGCCCTGGGGCTTTGCTATCGGTTATCCGATAGAGCTCCAGGACCCGCTTCCTGTATAGGCCTTCTTCGCAAAATAGGTCTTAAAAGAGCTATTTACGCTGCGGAAAGCGTGTGCAGGACGTGGGTTATGGGTATGCCAAGTACCGCCAGCTACTGCGGCGGCTGTTGATTTGATCAACGCTTTAGACATAAAGAGAAGGGTAGAGCAGGAGATAGTAATCGCGCAAACGAATTAATAATCCCCGCATAGAAGAAGCTCGAATGGTGCTAGAGCGCTGCGATAAATGGGGAAGGCGTGCCTGAGTAAGAGATCTGAATCTGGGTCCGCGCACGGGTGAGCCCTACGTAGAAGAGGCGCCGCTCCTCATCGATATCGCTCTCCAAATTTCCCGCAAGTGATGAGTTAGCACCAAGTTGTAGTGGCAGATATCCATCGCTTGCTCCAACTAAGAAGACGCTTCCCCACTCCAAACCTTTTGCTGCATGTAATGTTGCAAGTACTACGCCAGGCAGAGTTGGCGGATTATTTTGTTCTGCGCGATCTTCAATCTCGCGAAGATATTGGCGAAGTGAATTAGCGCCATCTGCTTTCATATCTTCAGCTAAATGAATTAAAGCCTTCACATAATCTGCATCGCCAAATGGGCGCAGGATTGCATTTAAATCTTCGAACCAATCATTTCCACTAGGGATAACCGAAGCATTTCTAATCTCGCGAATAGCTTCTTTGACATCGACGCGATCAAAGAATTTTTCTGAAGACTTTAATTGGGTTGGGATGCCTAGAGTATTTAAGGCATTTTCAAAAGGTTCAAGTTGAGCATTGGTGCGAGCCAAGATTGCGATCTCTGAAAGTGTGCGCAAATCACCTGAAGCGTTTGCCATCTCTTTAATTGTGGCGCAGATTTGTGCAACTTCATCTTTAATCGTTGAGAAAGAAGAAACTGCTGGTTTTCTTCCGCTTGTATTAACCGAAGCTAGCTCAGGAGTCTCAACACCAATTACCCCTGCACTTCTCAAGATGTTATTGGCACTCTTAATAATTTCAGGGGTCGAGCGATAGCCGCGTGTTAGATGGAAGGTTTGAGCGTTTGGAAAGCGCTTTGAGAAATTTAAAAGAAAGGCCGAGGTAGCGCCAGTGAATGAATAGATAGTTTGCGAGGCATCGCCAACTACGCAGAGATCTTCGCGATTCCCGAGCCATAGATTTAAAAGACGTTGTTGTAGCGGTGAGACATCCTGATATTCATCAACTGTGAAGTATCGATACTGATCGCGAATTCGTTCGCGAACAGTGCGATCTTCCTCCAACATTCCAACCGTAAGTAGTAGTACATCTTCAAAATCGATAACGCGTTCTGCTCGCTTTAAATCTTCAAAAGCTTGGTAAACCTTAGAGATGTCTTCCAAAATATTCTTCTGTTTACTTCGTCCAGCTTTTAGCGCACCCTCCACATATTGATCTGGCGCAATTTCATTTACCTTTGCCCATTCAATCTCTCCTGAAATATCGCGGAGATTATTTCCTTGTGGTGCAATTCGAATATCAGTTCGGGCAATTGCTTCAATCAACGCACTTGACTTTGAGGTTAATAACTTTGGGAATTGGCCTCCAAATGATTCACCCCAGAAATAAGTTAATTGGCGCAGGGCTGCGGAGTGGAAAGTTCTTGCAGTTGCATTATTAATTCCAAGGTTACGAAGTCGAACTCGCATCTCTCCGGCTGCTTTTGCGGTGAAAGTTAGTGAGAGTGTCTTTGATGCATCTGTAACGCCAGCGCCAATCGCATAAGCCAAACGATGAGTAATTGTTCGAGTCTTTCCAGTTCCAGCTCCTGCAATTACACATACTGGTCCACGAATAGCTTTGACGACCGCTTGTTGGTCCTCATCTAAACCTTTTAATAAATCTTCAAGAGAAGTTGCAGGAGTTATCCGAGTATTTAAATTATTTCCTGGAGCGCTCATCTGATTAGGCCTTACGCCATGCATCAATCATCTTGCGTGCAACTGCAATTTCTGGAGGAAGTAAAAGTTTGCCAGAAGCAACTTCTGCCTCAAGTTCACTTCTAGACAAAACTTTAATTGCTTCTATCTCTTCTCCATCTGGACGAACTAATTCCGGAGTATCGGTTACTGCCTCAAAGGAGATCATTAGTGATGCTGGAAATGGCCACGGTTGTGAACCAAGATATTTAATCTCTGAGACTCCAACTACTGCCTCTTAAATAAATTCTAGTTATAATGTTTGTTCAAAGGAATCACCAGGTTCAACAAATCCGGCAAAGCATGAGAATCGACCGGTTGGCCAAATTTTTTGACGCCCTAAAATAATTCGATCGCTGCGATCTCGAAGTAAGACAATGATCGCTGAATCAATTCTAGGGAAATGATCTGAACCGCAAGAGTCACAAATTCGAATGGTTCCACCGTGCGCAGGTGAAGTTGTCTCACCACATTTTGCACATCGTGGGTGGGCATGGTGCCAATTGGTTAAAGCTTGCGCATGTAGTCCAAGACTTAATTCAAATTCATTAAATTGACCATCAACTTCACGAAGCGTTTTATAGTTTTCAAATTCACTTTCTAGTAATTCATTGGTTGGCAGGTCAAAATTCTCGATCGATTCACTTGCCACATCAGTGCAATAAGCAAAAAAGGCTTCGCCATCTAATAGACCTAAGAAGATTCGGAGCCCTGGAATAAAAGTCGTGGCCAACTTAGAAATATCACTTGCTCTTAAGTATTTGACTCGGCTTCCATCGGTTAGAAACTTCTGACGAGCTAGATGAATTATCTTTCCACTCTCCCAGAGCTTCTCTAACTCATGAGCTTTGGTTCTTAATTCCGAGCTCCGATCCAACGCCGTTTGGCTATGCGTTAGATGGATTGGTTTCACGGGGCGAGATTACTAGTAATAATTTCGGCCAATTTCTCCTGCGTAAAGAGGTCAGCCGGGCGCACCGTCTCATTAGATCCTACGTAATGGAAGGCAGCGCTTATCTTCTCAATTGGAATTTCATATAACTTGGAATATGCCAAGCGATACATCGCCAATTGAATTGCTGCCACCTCTAAATCATCGCCACTCTTAACTTTTCCAGTCTTCCAGTCAACAACTGTGTACTGATCCCCATCCTTATAGACAGCATCAATTCGACCGCGCAATAAAACCCCAGCAACAACTGTTTCAAATGGAACTTCAACCCCGCCTTCCACTGGGACTTTATCTGCCCACTCAGATGCAAGCCACTTCTCTTTTAGTTCTTTAAGCGGTAGATCCTCAGTTGATTCATCACTTAATTGTGAAGATTCAAAGATGTCATCATCAAAAATTTGAGGATCTTTAAATCGAGATTCAATCCAGAGGTGGAAGTCAGTACCGCGGCGGGCATATTTATCAATGTGGTTTGGTA
This sequence comes from uncultured Actinomycetes bacterium, assembly GCA_964411805.1. GTDB lineage: Bacteria > Actinomycetota > Actinomycetes > Nanopelagicales > Nanopelagicaceae > AAA044-D11. Next base: position 6,054 of record CAYPMF010000019.1, read on the forward strand.
CTGGACGGCGAATACTTAAGGCAAGTCCTTCTGGATTTTGTTTTAAATTAACCAAAGTAGAGACAGAAATCCTTGATGGGAGTGAGATTGAAATTTTCTCTTCACGTTTTGAAATCTCATTTAAAAGCGCAAGCGCATCCTGATAAATTTCGCCATCTAATTTTCTTAACTCGTCTTTAGTTATCGAAGGAATCGATGACGCAAAAACTGCGCTCTTTTGAACAACTTCTGCTCGAGATGATTCCTTAGGCCAAGTGCCGGTTCGAGGGTTCTCTCGAAGTGGATTATCAAAATCTGGCTGTGGCGCATCAGAAATAACTTTTGTGCACTCTTTATTAACCTTAACAAAATCGGCAACTAGATTAAAAAGTGTGCTTGGACTCTTGGCTTCGATGCCTTGGCCAAACCATGCCGCAGTACAAATTAGATTTCTCTTTGCGCGAGTGAAGGCAACATATGCAAGGCGATACTCTTCAAACTCTCTAAGTTTTTTAACATCATCGCTAAATTGATCGAGCGCCTTATTAACCACAGAAGCTTTAGGGTCATGTTCTGGGAAACTAAAATCAATTAGCGCAGCCCGATCACCTCGCATTTCAATTGGAAGTTCACCAACATTTGTAGTCCAAGTTGTGTTCTCGCGGCCCGAAGATGGGAAATCTTTTTCAACTAGGCCTGGGACTGCAACGTAATCCCATTCCAAACCCTTGGCCGCATGGATTGTCAGAATTTGCACTGCTTCGGCGCTTACATCGGCAGTAGTTACCTTTAAGCCGCTCTCTTCATCTTCGGCAATCTTTAGCCACTCTAAAAATGAATTTAGTGAGCCACCGGTTCGTTCAAATTTTGCAGCTTCATCTAAGAACTGATCTAGATGTTTTCTTCCTGTTCGGCTATGAATATGAAGTAAAACTTCAGAATCCAAATATAAGAATCGTTCTGCTTCAAGTAGCGCATCAGTAACAGAGCCATTGATTCGGCGGCGAAGAGATGCAAGTTCACGTGAAAGTTTTAGTAATCTTTCATAACCAACTTTAGAGAAGGCTTCTTTTGGCGCTTCATCGAATTTATCCAGAGCTTCAATTGCACTTCCAACTGCAAAGTCGTCTGCTTCTAAGATTGTTGGGATTCCTTTTTCTAATACTTCTAGAAGAGTTGAAGTAGAAGTTGCGCCATTATCTTTCGCAATTTTTCTTACAAATTGGCCAAGCCCCTGTAAATCGCGCGGGCCAAGAGCCAGATGCGGGCCAACTAATAAACGCATTAGTGAACTACCGGCATCTGGATTTATTAGAGTTCGAAGAAGTGCAATTACATCGGCTACTTCTGGCACATGAATTAATCCGCCCAGCCCAACTACCTCTACAGGAATATTCTTATCGCGCAGCGCCTTTTCGATCTCTGGAATATATTTCTTTGCTCTCACCAAAACAGCGAAGGTCGAACGATTCTTAAGAGGCGTTGCCAATCGTTTTTCATCATGCCAAGCTGGCGCAAAATATTCAGCGATACCAATGGCCTCAGTTTCAAACGATTCATACTGTCCGATAACAACTTCTCCCTTACCAGCGCCGTTACGAGGAGCGAGTTCTGATACAGATTTCATTGCTACTGCAACTTTTTCAAAACGCGGATCAAGATTTGCACTAACTTTTAACTCTTTAATTGTTGCATTTGCGAGATCAAGAATTGCAACATCATTTCGCCATGTTGTCATCAATTTAAATTCTTTTGTATTTGCTGGTGCGCCAAATTCACGAGGAAATGCCGTGAGAGTTCCAGCCGATGCACTTCGCCAACCATAGATAGATTGATTTGGATCTCCAACAGCTGTTACAGAGTGCTCGCCCAAATCAGAACCATAAAGTCCAGTTAAGAAACGGACTTGAGAGTAAGAAGTATCTTGATACTCATCAAGTAAAACGACTTTATATTTTGCGCGTTCAGAGTTAGCTATATCGCTTCGAAATTCACCCGATACCAACTTTGCAGCCAGACTCATCTGATCGTTAAAAGTAAATTGGCCATTCTCAGTGCGGACCTCGTTAAAGCGTTGCGCCATTGGAATGATGGCAAGGCGCTCTTTTAGCGTTGAAATTGCGCGACGAACACCCTCATTATCTCCGCTCGTAATTCCTTCAAACTTAGCCAACCACTTTTCAGATACGTTCTTTAATTCTGATAGTTCTTTTCCATGTTCGGCTAATTGTTCAACCAAATCCATAACTTTATTAACGACAGTCTTTGGCGCATGGACAATATCGTTAAACTCACCTTCAAAATTTGAAATGATTTTATTTGCAATCTGCCAGGACGCAGCTTCGCCAATTGGTTCTGAATCAGAATCTATTCCTATGCGAATTCCATGTTCGGTCAGAACTTTTCCGGCATAAGAGTGATAGGTCGAGACTGCTACTGCTAAATCGATTTCAGATTGGGTCTTTTCTGTTGTTAAAACTCCTGCAGCTTTTAATTGACGTAACCGAGTGCGGATACGTGAAGAGAGCTCGCCAGCAGCTTTTCTGGTGAAAGTTAAGCCAAGTATCTGATCTGGCGTAACAATTTGATTTGCAACGAGCCAAATTACTCTCGCGCTCATCGTCTCAGTCTTACCTGACCCAGCGCCGGCAATAATTAGTGAAGGCCCGGTATGTTCTGATTCAATAATTAAGCGTTGTTCTTCAGTTGGCTCATGAACTTTTGCACCAACAGATTGAAGTTTCTTCGCAAGCTCGATTGCAGAATATTTATTCGCCATCCAACACCGTCCTGCCACTGCTTTGGATTGGGCAAACTTTCTTTACAGGACAATTTCGACAGCGCTTATTTGAAGTGGCGACAAATTCCTTTGCCGCCATCGCTTCTGCGGTTGTTATTACTTCGGCTTTAATTTCTGCGGGATCGAGTGCGGGTTGTTTTTTCTCTGTGCCGAGCTTTGCATCGGAACCTAAATACAGGAGCGAAGATCCGAGAACTTCGCCACGAATATTTTCATCAAAAAAAGCTTCTTCACTTACGGCAAGTTGATATCCAGAAAGTTGTTTATTTGTTTTGGCATCCTCGCCGGTGACATCTGATCCTTTTCCGCTCTTAATATCAACGATATAAATTCGACCATCTTTATCTCGCTCCACTCGATCAACAGATCCGTTAAATAAAGCTCGACCAAACTCTTTTTCAAACTTAGCTTCAACCGCAATTAGCTCGCGCTCAGATTTATATTTTTGATGCCATTTAAATAATTTCTCTATTTTTTCCAGCGCGTTATTGAGCTCATAACCCTTTATCCAACCGCGATTTTGATCAATCAATTTCCAATTCTCGATAATGTCAGATTGCAAATCTTCTAAAGTTGCATTTGGCACCTTTAATAACTTCTCGGCAACGCCATGAATGGCGCTTCCAATTAATTGAGCGGATGAATCACCATCTCGACCACCACTGCGCTCAATAAACCATTTCATGCCACATTCAGAGAATGTTTGTAAATTACTTGGCGAGACGCTGACTTGTTTATCTGGATCGATGGCAGGTTCAACGCTAGAAATCTCTTTTGTGCCAAGCCAATTTTGGCTATCAGCTGCCGAAATTCTTTCTTGAGCCAAGAGATTTAATACTGCTGCGCTAGTCGAATCGCCACTCTCCACTTTGGCACGAAGTTCTGCAATTACCGCTTGTTGCGATAAAGCTCTGGGCGCCTTCACCGACTCAATCTCATATGAACTCATGCCGTGAATCGATTCAAAAATCTCTTCAAAATAGGCAGATGGTTCGGATTCATCTTCAGTATGTGCAACAGTGATTAATTGAGACTTTGCTCTTGAGATCGCGGAATTTATTAAGCGTCGCTCATCTTCAATTAAAGCGCTACGAGATGCATATTCGATTTCATTCCGCTTTGTGAGTCCCGTTCTAAGGTGTTCAACCAATCTTTCAGAGCCGAGTAGCGTGCCGCGCTGTTTGTAATTTGGCCAAACGCCTTCTTGTAATCCTGATAGCGCGACAATCTCCCATTCGCGGCCCTTGGCGGCATGAACAGTGAGAATTGATACAACTTCTTCTCTTACCCCTTTAGCGGTTATCGCATCGCTCAAGATTGATTCGCTTGTGATTTGAGAGATAAATAGTTTTGGTTTTGAATGCGGAGTTCGTTCAGTAAATCTGCGTGCGCTTTCAAATAGTTGAATAACCGCATCAAGATCTCGATCCGCAGCAGCACCACGCGCTCCACCGTTTAACGCAACTTCGCGCCAAACATCCTGTAAGAATCTTCCTTCGTAGTTTCGCGCGGAATTCCAAATCGCCCAGAAAATATCAGTGATGTCTCCCTTTAATTTAAGAGCTTTGCGCCCCTCTTTAATTAGATCTGAAATTCTCTGCAACGGCAAAATTGAGTCGCTATCTATTGGCGCCATGCCTGTTTCAAGAATATCCAGCGCAATCTCGACAGAACTCTTTGGATCACTTTCGCTACGCAACTTCGCTAAAGACAACCGCATGGCCCGAAGCGAGAGTGAATCAGCTCCGCCATATTCACTTCGTAACAATTCTTCAATCTCTGACCAATTGGATTGCTTTAACTTTAAATCGCCAAGCACAATTCGAGTTATTGTTATTAGGGGACGAACTGCTGGATTTTCATAAAGCGATAGGGCGCTGGCATCAATCTCTACTGGAATATTATTTAACGCAAGCGCTCGTGAAAGTGATTGAACTGATGCGCCAGGAGAGCGAACCAAAATCGCCATTTCAGACCATGGAATTCCTTCTTTTAAATGCGCTGTACGCAATTGATGAGCTATGTAATTAGCGCTCTCTGAAGCTGAAGTTAATTTTGCTGCGTATTTAATTAATTTATTGCCACGAAACTTCTTAATTAAATTAATTACTTTGAAATTCTTAGATTTTATATATTCCATCGCGCCCTCAGGATCTGCGCCGCGGAATACTCCGATAGTCGAAGCAGTGTCAATAAATAAAGTTAAGTTCTCGGTATGAAGTTGAGTTAATAACTCACGTTGCGATTTATCACTCTCTTGGAATTCGTCAACCAAGATGTATTTAAATTGGTTACGTAATTTATTTGTCAGAGCGCTCTCTTTATTTAAACGCCTAATTGCCCTTGTAATTATTTGTGAGGTATCTACCCGCAGACTTGCATCTGCAACAGTTGCATAACGCATGTAAAGCGCTTCGTCATAATCGTTCCAAAAATTTGCAGCTGCGCTCCACCAAGGCTCATTTAGCTCTATAGATTTCTTACGTAGCTCTTCAATTGTTAATCCGCGCTCTTGAGCTCGCAAAATTAAATCGCGTACTTCCCGAGCAAAGCCACGCGTTACGAGTGCAGCTTGCAGTTCCTTCGGCCACAACTTCTTTGATTCATCCGTTTCCAGCAACTCACGGATAAATGCGTCTTGTTCGGCGCCTGAAATTAAAACATATTGTGGGTCATCGCTATTTAATTTTTGATTGATAATTGTGAAGGCAAGTGAGTGGAAAGTTCTAACGAGTGGTTCAAAGGCAGTCGCACCAGATTGAAGAACTATTTCATCGCGAATTTCAGAAGCGCGCTCTCGGCCATATGCCAGAACTAAGATTGAATTTGGATCAACGCCATCGCCAATTAATTTTAAAACTTTTCTAATTAACGTTGAACTTTTGCCAGTTCCAGCAGAGCCAATTACCGCAAGCGGTGAACCAGTATGTGAAATTACCTCAATTTGTTCGGCGCAATTCGCAAAGGTTTTAGTGGGCGCAACTTTGCGCACTAGCTCAATTTTCCGAGCCGTAACCTTGGAATTACTCATGGCGCTATCTAACCCAATAGCGCCGACAAGTAGCGGAAATTAAGAGTTAGCCTCTTGCGCGTTCGCCTTCTTCTTAAGCGAAACAGCGCGAGCGCGATCTTGCTGAGATAGGTGAACCTTACGAACACGAACCATGCGAGGGGTTACCTCAATACATTCATCTTCGCGACAGAACTCCAACGCCTGCTCCATATTAAGAAGCTTTGGTGGAATCAAACGCTCCATTTCATCCGCGCCAGCAGAACGCATATTTGTTAACTTCTTTTCGCGAACCGCATTTACATCCATATCTTCTGGACGTGCATTCTCGCCAACGACCATTCCTTCATAAACTTCATCGCCAACTTGAACAAAGATTGTTCCGCGCTCTTGCAAACTGAAAAGCGCATATGAAGTAACTGGACCACGACGATCAGAAACAAGTGAACCAGTAGGACGTGTACGAAGATCGCCATGCCATGGTTCGTAACCATCAAATACGTGGTGTAGCAAACCAGTTCCGCGAGTTTCAGTTAAGAACTCAGTACGGAAACCAATTAAGCCACGAGAAGGAACTTTGTAATCCATACGGATCCAACCAGTTCCATGATTAACCATTTGTTCCATACGGCCCTTGCGAAGCGCCATTAATTGGGTAATAACACCAAGATAATCTTCCGGTGCATCAATTGTTAAACGTTCCATCGGTTCATTGATTTTGCCATCAATAGTCTTAACAACCACTTGTGGCTTTCCAACCGTTAATTCAAAACCTTCACGTCGCATAATTTCAACAAGAACCGCAAGTTGTAACTCTCCACGACCTTGAACTTCCCAAGTATCAGGACGATCAGTATTAAGAACTCGAAGCGAAACGTTACCGACCAACTCTTGATCCAAACGATTCTTCACAATTCGAGCAGTTAACTTATTTCCATCTTGGCCAGCAAGTGGAGATGTATTAATACCAACTGTCATAGAAATAGATGGCTCATCAACTGTAATTAGTGGAAGAGCAATTGGATTTTCCGCATCTGCAAGCGTCTCGCCCAAAGTAATTGTCTCGATACCTGCAACCGCAATGATGTCTCCAGGTCCCGCCTTCTCAGCAGGAACGCGTTCCAAACCATCGGTCATAAGTAATTCAGAAATCTTTACACGCTCTTGTGAACCATCTGTCTTAATCCACATAACAGTTTGGCCCTTTGAAATTTCACCTTCACGAACGCGGCATAGCGCCAAACGTCCAAGATATGGAGATGAGTCCAAGTTTGTGACGTGAGCTTGTAGTGGTGCGCCCTCGTGATAAACCGGTGCCGGAATTGTTTTAAAGATAGTTTCAAATAGAACATCTAAATTCTCAGCATCTGGCATGCCACCGTTATCTGGACGGTTTAGTGATGCGCGACCAGCCTTTGCAGATGCATAAACAACTGGAAAATCAATCTGTGATTCATTTGCATCAAGATCCAAGAAGAGTTCGTATGCCTCATCAACAACTTCTGAGATACGTGCATCTGGACGATCAACCTTATTAATTACAAGGATTACTGGAAGATTCTTCTGCAACGCTTTGCGAAGCACGAAGCGAGTTTGTGGAAGTGGACCTTCTGATGCATCCACCAAAAGAAGTACGCCATCAACCATCTCTAGTCCGCGCTCTACTTCACCACCAAAGTCAGCGTGGCCTGGGGTATCAATAATGTTAACGATTTGAGCTCCGCGCTTAACCGCAGTGTTCTTCGCCAAAATAGTGATTCCCTTTTCACGTTCTAGATCCATTGAATCCATAACGCGATCTTTACTATCGCCTTGCTCTTTATATGCAGCGAATGCTCCTGATTGCCACAGCATTGCATCAACCAGCGTTGTTTTTCCATGGTCAACGTGGGCAATGATTGCAACGTTTCTTAATTCATCTCGGTTTTTTAAATTAGACATTAAATCTGAACTCCACAACATCTCCATCTTGCATTACGTAATCTTT
>CAYPMF010000020.1:0-13717 GCA_964411805.1 uncultured Actinomycetes bacterium
TGCCATTCTTCTTCGCGCCCGCCACTCGTAAAGAGTTGGCCGCTGTTCCAAGCAACTAATTCCCTGGAAATTTGTTGCACCGTAATTCCTAAATCGGTAAGAATTTCTGCACGCTTAGCGTGATCTAAATATTTAAGCGGCACTCCAATTGAGTGAATTGGTGTAGCAATTCCTTCTTCACGGAAAAGTTCGGAAAGCGTGCTTGCAATTCCGCCATGCTTGATTCCATCTTCAACAACGACCACGCTCTTGTAGCGGTTTGCCATCGTGGCCAATTCACGTGGCAATGGTTTAACCCAACGCGGATCCACAACTGTTACGCCAACACCCTCGCGGTAACTTTGTGAAGCAGCTTCAACACAAAGCGGCGCTAAGGCGCCAACGCTTATAAGAAGGACATCAGCGCTTTCGCCGCGATAGAGAACATCAATTCCATCGCGTCGCTCAAAGGCTGGAATATCTGGATTTATTTCGCCTTTTGGAAATCTAATTAAAGATGGAGCGTTATTTATAGAGATAGATTCATTTAAAAGTTCACGAAGTCTCGCTCCATCACGAGGAGCGCCAACCTTTAGGTTTGGAACAATTCCAGTAAGGGCCAAATCCCAGACGCCATTATGTGATGCGCCATCATCGCCAGTGATTCCTGCACGATCTAAAACAAATGTTACGCCGGCTTCATGCAATCCAACATCTAGAAGTAATTGATCAAATGCTCTATTTAAGAATGTTGAGTAAACCGCTACAACAGGATGAAGTCCCGCAAATGCCATGCCAGCCGCGCTTGCAACTGCGTGTTGTTCGGCAATGCCAACATCAAATGTGCGCTCTGGAAATTTTTCCTGGAATTTATCAAGACCAGTAGGCCCGAGCATGGCTGCGGTTAACGCAACTACATCATTATTTTTAGCACCAATCTCAACTAGCTCATTTGAAAATACTTTTGTCCAACTATTCTCAATCTTCTTAACCGGTGTTCCAGTTTCTGGATCAACTATTCCAACTGCGTGAAACTTCTCTGCCTCATCATTTTCTGCTGGAAGGTGGCCACGACCTTTTTGGGTTATCGCATGAACAATTACAGGTGCGCCAAATTCTTTTGCTTGAACCAGGGCCAACTCGAGCGATTCAATATTATGGCCATCAATTGGTCCGTAATATTTAAGGCCGAGATCTTCAAAGAGACCTTGGGGTGCGACGATATCTTTAATTCCTTTTTTAACGCCATGAAGTGTTTCATAAATAGGGTGCCCAACTACTGGAGTGCGCTCTAAAACTCCCTTGCCCCATTCAAGGAATTTTTCGTAGCCACTTGTGGTGCGAAGCGTTGATAAATAGGTAGCTAAACCACCAATGGTTGGTGAATATGAACGCTCATTGTCGTTTACAACAATTACCAAATTTAAATCATCGCTTGAAGCAATATTGTTTAGCGCTTCCCATGCCATTCCACCCGTAAGTGCACCATCTCCAATTACAACTACAACTGTTCGCTTCTCGCCACCTTTTAATTTAAATCCCCGAGCAATTCCATCAGCCCAAGAAAGTGAAGATGATGCGTGTGAATTTTCAATTACATCGTGCTCGCTCTCTTTGCGATTTGGATATCCAGAAACTCCGCCACGTTGTCTTAACTTATCGAAGCCTGTTGCGCGGCCCGTAAGAATCTTATGTACATAGCTTTGATGCCCAGTATCAAAGAGAATTACATCTTTAGGAGATCGAAAAATTCTATGAAGTGCAATGGTCAGTTCAACAACTCCAAGGTTTGGACCTAAATGGCCACCTGATTTTGAAACTTCTCTAATTAAGAACTCACGAATTTCATTTGAGAGTTCCTCAAGTTGAAGATATGAAAGGTCTGCAAGGTCTTGCGGGCCTTTTATCGATTCCAACATGGGCTAAGTTTAAAGGTGCCGTTATTACTTAAGTAAAGAGCGGAGCACATATTGCATGATTCCGCCGTGGCGATAGTAGTCAGCCTCACCTGGGGTATCGATACGGACGACCGCTTCAAATTCCTTACCGTTTGCCTTCACTTTGATGGTCTTTGGTGTAACCCCATTATTTAACTCTTGGATTCCAACAAATTCAAAAACTTCATCACCCTTCAGACCAAGCGATTCTGCGTTCTCTCCCTTAGGAAATTGCAAAGGTAGAACTCCCATGCCAATTAAGTTTGAGCGGTGAATTCTTTCAAAGGATTCCGCAATTACAGCATTAACGCCAAGTAGCGCTGTTCCCTTTGCTGCCCAGTCACGCGATGAGCCAGAGCCATATTCTTTTCCAGCAAGAATAACAAGAGGAATATTTGCACTTTGATATTCCATTGCAGCATCGTAAATTGTGCTTTGCTCGCCATTCTTCAAAAAGTTCTTAGTAAATCCTCCTTCGACTCCATCGAGTAAAAGATTCTTTAGGCGAATATTTGCAAAAGTACCGCGAATCATTACCTCGTGATTTCCACGACGTGATCCATATGAATTGAAATCTGCGCGTTCAATCCCATTTGCGGCTAAATATTTTCCAGCTGGTGAATCAACTTTAATATTTCCTGCTGGTGAAATGTGATCTGTGGTTACCGAATCCCCGAGTACAGCCAAAACTCTCGCCCCTGAAATATCTTTAACAGGATTTGGATTGCGTGGCATGCCTTCAAAGTAAGGAGGTTTGCGAACATAAGTGGATTTAGGATCCCATTCAAAGGTATTTCCAGTTGGAGTATCTAGTGACTTCCATCGGTGGTCGCCATCAAAAACGCCAGCGTAATCTTTCTTAAACATGCTTGATGAAATTGATGAACCTACTAGTGATTCGATTTCACTTGGCGTTGGCCAGATGTCCTTTAGAAGAACTGGATTTCCGGCTTTATCACTACCCAAAGAATCTTTATCGAAATCAAAATTCATATTTCCTGCAAGTGCATATGCAACAACCAGTAGCGGTGATGCAAGGTAATTCATCTTAATATCCGGATTAATACGTCCCTCAAAATTTCGGTTACCAGATAGAACCGCTGTAACCGCTAAATCATTTTCGTTTACTGCTGCAGATACTGGCGCTGGTAGCGGGCCTGAATTACCGATACAAGTAACACAGCCATAACCAACAAGGTTAAAGCCAAGTTCTTCCATATATGGAGTTAGGCCAGCTTTATCGTAATAATCAGTAACAACCTTTGAACCTGGCGCAAGAGTTGTCTTTACCCAAGGCTTACTTTTTAGGCCCTTTTCAACAGCCTTCTTTGCAAGCAATGCGGCGCCCAACATAACGCTCGGATTTGAAGTGTTTGTACAAGAAGTAATTGATGCAATTACAACATCGCCATTCTTAACAGTAGTTTGATTACCATTTAAATTTATTGAAACTGGTTCGCGTTTAGTTTTCTCAGAAAAGTAGGTTCCACTAACTTTCTCATATGCACTTTTAGCATCTGTTAAAGAGATGCGATCTTGTGGACGCTTAGGTCCAGAAATAGATGGAACAACGGTTGCTAAATCCAACTCCAAGCTCTCAGAGAATCTTGGCGTTGCACTCGGGTCATGCCATAGTCCAGTGCGCTTTGCATATTTCTCAACTAATTCAATTTGCTCTGCGCTGCGACCGGTTAATTCTAAATAACGAAGAGCTTCTTCATCGATTGGGAAAATTGCACATGTTGATCCATATTCTGGAGACATATTTCCGATTGTCGTGCGGTTAGCCATTGGTAGTGCGGTTACGCCAGGTCCATAAAACTCGACAAACTTTCCAACTACGCCATGCTTGCGAAGCATTTCAGTGATAACCAAAACTAAATCTGTTGCAGTTGTGCCAAGAGGGAGTTCGCCCTTTAACTTAAATCCAACTACACGTGGAATTAACATTGATACCGGTTGTCCTAATAGAGCGGCTTCCGCCTCAATGCCGCCGACACCCCAACCAAGCACACCAAGTCCATTAACCATTGTCGTATGTGAATCAGTGCCAACAACTGTGTCTGGATACGCACGAAGAACGCCATCAACTGTACGCGTCATAACAACACGTGCGAGGTATTCAATATTTACTTGGTGCACAATTCCGGTTCCTGGTGGAACTACTTTAAATTCATCAAATGCGGTTTGTCCCCAGCGAAGGAAGCGGTAACGCTCCCTATTTCTCTGGTATTCAATATCGGTATTCTCTTCAAAAGATGTCTTGGTTCCGAACACATCAGCAATAACTGAGTGATCAATTACCAACTCAGCTGGAGCAAGCGGATTTACTTTCTTAGGATCTCCATTTAAATCTGCAATTGCCTCGCGCATTGTTGCTAAATCAACGACGCAAGGAACTCCAGTGAAATCCTGCATGATTACGCGCGCAGGCGTAAATTGAATCTCAGTGTCTGGTTCTGCCTCGGGCTTCCAGTTTGCCAGCGCTTCAATCTGAGCGGCGGTGATATTTGCACCATCTTCTGTGCGAAGTAAGTTTTCAAGTAATACTTTTAAACTAAATGGAAGAGTCTTCGCACCGTCTAATTTAGTTAAATCGAAAATTTCGTAGCTCTTGCCAGCTACATCTAAAGTGGTCTTTGCGCCAAATGAATTCTTACTCACGGCGAGTATCTTAGCCTTGGCTGAAGGTGGCCACACATTCGATATGTTGGGTATTCGGGAAGAGGTCGAAGCCTGTTATGTGACCCAATTTATATCCTCCCCCAATTAATTGAGCGGTATCTCTCGCCAGTGATGCCGGGTCGCATGAAACATAAACAATCTTTCTCGGTTTCAAAGTGATCAATAATTTATTTACCAAATCCCCGGTTCCACTCCTTGGTGGATCAACAACAACTACATCTGCTTTTTTAATCTGTGAAAGCCACTGTTCAACTCTTCCGGTATGAATTGAAACTAGCTTTCCAAACTCTTCAAGATTCTTACGAGCATCGCCAGTTGCCTTTTCATTTGATTCAATTAAGTGGAGTTTTGCGATTCCACTTACGCTATTCAAAATCGCTTTCGAAAATAGACCGGCCCCACCATAGAGATCAAGAACAGTATCGCCATCCTTAAATCCGCCAACTTCTAAAACTTTTTCTACTAAAACTGAGGCGGCACTTATATGGCCTTGCCAAAAGGATGCCGGCGATAACTTATATTTTAATTCGCCAACTTTTTCCACGAGTTGACTCTGTCCTTCGATTGTGCGGCCACCTCTGGAAACGCTGATTTGTCCGGTAGTTGTTGCAGCAACTTCCACGCGATCATCACCGCGCCAGGTTCGCTTAAAAATATCCAAACTGTTTATTGGTTCTACGACTGTCAAACATTTATCGATTTCAACAACTTCATTAGATCTTGCAGAATAAAAGCCGATATGGCCGCTCTTTGAAACTGCAAAATCAACTCTAGTTCGCCAATTTAGTCCATCTGCTGGAGCTACAGACTTCAATTCAAAGTCAATCTCAATCTTTGCCATCCGGCTAAACAGCTCTCGTACAACTTGGCTCTTAAACTTAAGTTGGCTCTCCATACCTATATGTTGGAAATCGCAACCGCCGCATTTTGCTGGACCAGCATATTTACATTGAGGCGTTACTCGACTAGGTGCAGATTTAATAATTGATATCGCTTCACCTCTAGCCATTTTTGAAGTTGTTGATGTAATTTCTACAAGAGCTCTCTCGCCTTCAATTGCGTGGCGAACGAAAATAACCTGTCCATTATGACGAGCAACAAAGTGGCCACCGTTAGCGATTGGACCAATATCTACTTCGACCTGGTCCCCTACTTTTAGCGCGCTGCTCACGTACCGAAGCGTAAGGGGGTAAGGTTTACTTCGTGCACGTAGTCATCATGGGTTGCGGACGCGTCGGATCTGGATTAGCTAAAGAGTTAGAGTCCGCGGGTCACTCTGTTTCGGTTATCGATCAAAGTCGTGAAGCATTTCGCCGCCTTGGAGCTGATTTCAAGGGCCAAACAATCTCAGGCGTTGGTTTTGATAGAGATGTTTTGATTGAAGCTGGGATTGAAAAGGCTGAAGCATTTGCTGCTGTATCAAATGGTGATAACTCAAATATTCTTGCTGCCCGCGTCGCCCGAGAAACTTTTGGGGTTGGAAATGTAGTTGCTCGTATTTATGATCCAGCGCGTGCTGAAATTTACCAACGCCTTGGTATTCCAACTGTTGCAACTGTTATTTGGGCAACTGATCAAATATTAAGAAGATTAGCTCCAGAAGGTTCAACTTCAGAGTGGCAAGATGCAACTGGCGCAGTGCAACTATGCGAAGTTAATGCACACGAGAGTTGGTATGGACAACCGATAACGTTGATTGAGGAATCAACGAAGGCGCGCGTAGCCTTTATTACTCGATTAGGTGAAGCGATGGTTCCTACGGTTAATACTGTTTTGCAAGATGGAGATTTAATACATGTAATGGTGCCTAGCAAAGAGATTAAAAATGTTGTTTTGGCGCTATCCAAGTCACCAGAAGAGGCATAATGAAGGTAGCTATCGCTGGGGCTGGAAATGTAGGTCGAGCTATTGCCCGAGAACTTTTAGAAAATGGCCATCACGTACTTTTAATCGACCGCGATCCAAAGGCGCTAAAGATGGAATCTGTACCGAAGGCTGAATGGATTATGGCCGATGTTTGCGAAATTGCTGCGCTCGATAATGCAAAGTTAGATACCTGCCAAGTTTTAATTGCGGCAACAGGTGATGACAAGGTTAATCTCGTATCTTCGTTATTAGCGAAGACAGAATATGGCGTGCCGAGAGTGGTTGCACGTATTAATCATCCAAAGAATGAATGGATGTTTGATAGTTCTTGGGGCGTCGATGTTGCAGTTTCTACGCCGAGGGTAATTGCTGCGATTGTTGAAGAGGCTGTCTCTATTGGTGACGTTGTTCGACTCTTCTCTTTAAAGTCAGGTGAAGCAAATCTTGTTGAATTAACTCTTCCAGATACTGCAAAGTGCTGTGGGAAGAGTGTTTCAGAAATCGAACTACCGGAGAATGCAACGCTAACCGCGATTATTCGCGATGCAAAGGTAATCGCCCCGCATAGCCATGATGTCCTTACGGCAGGCGATGAATTAATTTTTATTGCAACAGCGGAAGCGGAATCTAAGCTTAAATCGCTATTTATTAATTAAGTTCTTTCTTAGCGACTGGTACCTTTTTAATAACCAACCAAGTTCCCCATAAAACCAGTAGATAGAGCGGGACTCCTAAAAATATATTGGCAACTCCAAGGGCATTTAACGCATTTGCCTTATAAAGCGGATATTGAATAGCTAAACGAACTGCAAAGAGTCCGAACCAAATCCACGTTGCATTTCTATATGCACGGTATCGATCTTTACTATTTCGCCATTCTAAGTTCTCGCCAAGGATTGGGCCTAGAAGTACGCCGATTAATGGAAAACGAACTGCAATTGAAATTCCGTATAACGCGAGGAAGCCAGAATTTTTCCAGAGGCTTGGCGCGTAATAACTCTTTGCGCTTCCTGTCTTCCAAGCGAAGTAAGCGCAGAAGACGGCTGCGATAAATCCTCCGACCGAATGAACAAGAGTAGTTTTGCGGATAAGCCTAATTATCATCAATACAACAGCTATTGCGATTGAGATATAAAGACAAGTACTTAAATTATGTGTGACGTTGTATGCAAGCAGGAAGAATATGGACGGTACAGTTGAATCAAGAATTCCTGACTTACCACCTAGAGCATTTACAACCTTTGCTTTATCTTCTTGCTCCACTAAGAACTCTTTCCAGTTGAGCCAAATCCACCGGCACCTCTATCGCTGCCAGGTAGAGTTTCAACTTCAACGAATTCCGCTTCTTCAACCTTTTGAATAACTAATTGAGCGATGCGATCGCCTTTCTTAAATGAAACTTCATTTTCTAAATCATGATTTATAAGGATGCAGGCAACTTCCCCTCGATATGCCGCATCAACTGTTCCGGGCGTATTAACCAAAGAGACTCCATGTTTGATTGCAAGACCTGAGCGAGGATGAACTAGTGCAACATAACCTTTAGGAAGCGCTAGTGAAATTCCAGTTGGAACTAAAGCGCGTTCACCTGGTTTTATTGTGACATCTACTCGAGTCACTAGATCTGCGCCAGCATCGCCAGGTTTTGCATAACTTGGTAGCGGAATAGATGGGTCAAGGCGCGTGATTAAAACTTTAACTCCCGTATGCACCGGGTAAGTGTAGCCACATCAAGTAGCGTTACTCCGTGGGCAACCGAGATAGAAGATATGGAAAAACCCTTTATCGAGAGTCAATTCGCTGGTCACTGCCAGTTTGGGCCTTTGTAATTTTTATCGATCTTTCGATCGTCCTCGCTATTTGGGCGGCTTTATCAATGGGCGCGGTCTGGATTACATTATTGTTTTTAATAGCGCTAACGCTCTTTGCATATTTTAAATCTGGGCTGGAAATCGAAGTTACTCAAGGTTGGTTTTTAGTTGGACCCGCCGCTGTCGAACGCGCCTTTATTCATAATTTTAAGAATTTGAGCAGTTCAGAAATGAAGATCGTACGCGGACGCAACGCTAACCCTTTAAATTATTTACAAATTAGATTTTGGGTTCCTGGTGGAATCTCGCTAGCAATTAGAGATCCAAGAGATAAGACACCAAATTGGATAATTTCTAGTAAAAAAGGGGGAGAATTAATTCGCGTTCTTGAGAACGCAGAGCATTAAGCGCAGTCTTTACAAATTGCTTTAGCGCCCTCACCTTTTGCAAGTTGTGAGGCGTGGTGAATTAAAAAGCAACGGGAACAAGTGAATTCATCTTCTTGTTTAGGCACAACGCGAAGCGCTAGCTCCTCACCAGATAGATCTGCGCCTGGAAGTTCAACGCTCTCTACCTCTTCTTCATCAACATCTATAACGCCAGATTGAGCATCGGCGCGCTTGGCTTTGAGTTCTTCTAAGGATTCTTCGTGTTGCTCTTCATCGGTCTTTCGCGGTGAATCGTAATCCGTAGCCATGGCACCTCCTCAAGTTGAAAATTGGTAACAGTTACCAACAGGGCGCATATTGACCTAAAACTCTGCCCATTGCACTTTAACGCTCGGCGTGTCGGGATTATTCCCGTTTAATTTATCTCTTTTGTTCGTTCAATTGATTTTTCGCGGCGCCACTTAGAGATTTCGCCATGATTTCCTGAAAGCAATACATCTGGAACGGCAAGACCGCGCCATTCTTGAGGTTTTGTGTAATTTGGGTATTCCAATAATTGTTCAGATCCATTGGTAAGCGAATGCGATTCTTCTTCAAGGGAAGCGGGATTACCAATAACTCCAGGAAGTAAGCGAATAACAGCTTCCAAAATAACAAGCGCGGCAACTTCACCGCCATTTAAAACATAATCACCGATAGAAACTTCTCGTACTTTGAAATTAGGTTGGCTACGGTAGAAATCGGTAACTCTTTGATCGATACCCTCATATCGGCCACAGGCAAAGATTAAATGCTCTGCACTACTCAATTCGATTGCCATTGCTTGATCAAATTTCTTTCCCGCAGGGGTCAAAATAATTAGTTCGTGCAAACCAGATTCTTTTTCAGCTACTGAATCAATAGCGTTGCCCCACGGTTCAGGTGACATAACCATACCGGCGCCTCCGCCATATGGAGTGTCATCAACTGATTTATGAACACCTTGAGCAAAATTTCGGAGATCAGTAACTGAAATATCTATTAAATTTGCGCTCTTTGCTTTCCCAATTAGAGAAAGCTCTAATGGCTTTAAATATTCTGGAAAAATTGAAATGACGTCAAACTTAGCCATCTAACAACCCTTCCTTATCCACTATTACGATTTTACGATTGGAAACATCGACAATTGGGACAATCTCTTTTACAAAGGGAATCATTACTTCGCTACCCTTATATTCAATAACTAATAAATCTTGTCCAGGGATATGGACCACATCTACGACTTTCCCTATTTCGCTTCCATCCTCAAGAAACGCCGAGCAACTTGTTAATTGCTGAAAGTGAAATTCATTATCTGAAGATTCATTCTCAACATCAACATCTGCCAACAAAAGGACATCTTTAAGCTTTTCAATACCCGTACGATCTGGAATTTCTTTAAATTTAAGTAAGAGAATTCCATTATGGTCACGAGCCGACTCAATAGTTAGTGGACCGAAATTTGTTGGATCAGTTTGAAGAACTGATCCAATTTCAAATCTCTCTTCAGGAGAATCCGTGCGAATTTCTACTGTTGCTTCACCAAGAACCCCGTGAGGTCGCCCGATGCGAGCAACAACTAAAAGCACTTATCGACCTTCGTCAGCCTCGATCAAATCAACGCGAACTGGTTTTCCAGCAATTGCGCTAATTACAGTACGAAGTGCGCGAGCAGTACGACCATTGCGGCCAATTACCTTGCCGATATCTTCTGGATTAACTCGTACTTCAAGAGTTGTGCCACGACGATGATTCTTCTCTGAAATTACAACGTCTTCAGGATTATCAACAATCCCTTTAACGAGATGTTCTAACGCCTCGTCAATCATTGTTATTCAGCAGCTGCTTCTGTTGCTTCTGCAGCAGGTGTCTCATCAACAACAGCTTCAGCGGCTGGCGCTTCTACAACTGCCTCTTCAGCAACTGCTTCTGCAACCGGTGCTTCTACAACAGCTTCAGCCTTTGGTTCCTCAACAACTGGGTTTGCCTTTGCAGCTAACTTCTCAGCGGCCTTCTTCTTCAAAGTTGTTGCGCCATCTGCAGGAGCGTTTTGTGCTTCCTTAACTGCAGCTTCATATGCAACTTGCTTTGGAGTCTTCGGCGCAATCTTCTTAAGTGTGCCTTCTGCACCTGGAAGACCTTTTGCCTTTTGCCAATCACCTGTAATTTTTAAAATCGCCTCTACAGCTTCAGTTGGTTGTGCACCAACGCCAAGCCAATATTGCGCGCGATCTG
Organism: uncultured Actinomycetes bacterium; assembly: GCA_964411805.1. Lineage (GTDB taxonomy): Bacteria > Actinomycetota > Actinomycetes > Nanopelagicales > Nanopelagicaceae > AAA044-D11. Next base: position 10,921 of record CAYPMF010000020.1, read on the forward strand.
ATTTAACTTCGATAAGTGATGGTTCAGATGATGGTGAGTAACGACCAATCTCTTCAATCGAAAGACCATTACGGGCTTTGCGTGAATCTGAAACAACAATACGGAAGTAAGGCGTACGGATCTTTCCGGTACGCATTAAACGAATCTTTACTGACACTAAGTACTGCTCCTATTTATTGTGGCTCATTCATTTACAACAGTGGGAGCGTTGTAAAAGATCTTGCCTTACTTTTCTCTTTGGCTTGGGGGTAGAGGGCCCCTTGCAGGTGGCCAATTTTGCCATCTCGCTTCCGAGCGACCAAATCCACTCTTTTTAGCGCTCTTCTTGCGCTCGTTTTGCAGGATTTCCAGAACGCGATTTCTTCTTTGGTGGCGCAACCTTCGCCGGCGCTGGCATATTAGGTAATCCAGCCATTCCAGAAATACCAGGAATATTTGGCATCTTTCCGCCACGCATCTGTTTCATAACTTTTTGAGCCTGCGTAAATCGATCAACTAAATTATTTACATCAGAAACTTGGCGTCCACTACCTTTTGCAATTCGTGCTCGGCGAGATCCATTTAGAACCTTTGGATCATTTCGTTCGCCAGGAGTCATGCTCTGAACAATTGCCTGAGTTTTAACTAATTCCGAATCATCAAATTGTTCTAACTGCTTCTTCATCGCTCCGCTATTTGCTCCTGGCAACATGCCCAATAATTTTGACATTGAGCCCATCTTCTTCATCGCCTCAAGCTGCGAGAGGAAATCATCAAGCGTGAAATCATCACCTTGAATAAATTTCTCTTCTAATTTCTTTGTAGTTTCGGCATCAAATGCGCTCTTTGCTTGTTCCGCAAGAGTTTGCACATCTCCCATGCCCAAAATTCGCGAAGCCATACGATCCGGGTAGAAGAGATCAAAGTCAGAAACTTTTTCACCAGTGGCTGCAAAAATAATTGGCTTCTTTAGAATGCTTGCGATTGAAAGGGCTGCCCCACCTCTTGCATCACCATCTAACTTGGTGAGAATTACTGAATCAAATCCAACCCCAGCATCATATGCCTTCGCAGTGCGAACTGCATCTTGGCCGAACATCGCATCGACTACATAAAAGACTTCATCTGGATTAATTGACTCTTTGATTTGGCGCGCTTGTTTTAAAAGCTCCTCATCGACGCCAAGGCGTCCTGCGGTATCAACTATTACTATGTTGTGCAGCTTAGATTTAGCAAAATCAATTCCACTCCTTGCAACTTTGATTGGATCGCCAACACCATTGCCTGGTTCTGGTGCAAATACTGGAACTTTTACAGATTCACCCACAACTTGAAGTTGAGTTACAGCATTTGGTCTTTGTAAATCGGAAGCGACTAAGAGCGGTGTATTTCCCTGATCCTTTAACCATTTTGCTAATTTTCCAGCAAGTGAGGTCTTGCCTGCTCCTTGCAAACCAGTTAAGAGAATCACTGTAGGTGGATTCTTTGCAAACCTAATTCGTCTAGCATCCCCGCCCAATATTTGAATTAACTCTTCATTTACTGCGTTGAAAATTCCTTGGGCGGGATTGGTAGATTTATTTAACTCATCAAGTTCTGAACCAATTTTGCTTTTAATATTTGCGATAAATGAATCTGCAACTTCAAGCGCAACATCAGAATCAAGAAGCGCGGATTTAATTTCGGCGAAAATTTCCGCTAAATCGCCTTCCTTTAATCTGCCTTTGCTGCGCAACGACGAGAAAGCGCTTGCAAATTTTGCAGATAAGGATTCGAACATGCGCCGAATACTAGCGATAAGTTATTAAAGCAGATTCCACTTGGCTAGCCAGTAACTTGGCGCGCTCTTCAGAAAGCGGTTCACCCGCAGAATTTGTTAAATATAAAGTATCAAAGGCATCTGCGCCCAAAGTTGAAATCACCACTGCCTTAATATCCAATCCAAATCTAGTTATGGACTTAGCAACGCTATATAAAATCCCAGGCCGATCATGCATCTTTACCTCAAGCACTGTGGCATTGGTGGCTAAATCATTTGATGCAACAACTATTGGGGCTGGAGTAAGAATTCCTGGAAGCTTTCGATAACTTTCTATTCGGGCATCAATCTTGCCTTGAAGATCAAGCTCCCCTTCAATTGCTCTTAATATTTGTTCCTCTAACTTCTCTGCGACTGGAGCAGGAGCATTTACATCTGGAGAAACAATCCATTTTCCAATTGCAAAATCACCAATCGTTTTAGTTTTTGCATTTCGTAAATTCTGTCGATTGATACTTAAAACACCTGCGATGGCAGAGAGAAGCCCTACTTGATCCTTAGCGATGATTTCTAATTCATACCCTGAATCAATTTTATTAATTAAAACTCTGATCGATTGATTGAAATCAGCAGGTAACTCTAAATCTGGCGGAGAAACTGGGGCCTCTCCTGACATAACTGTTTCGCATCTCCTCACTAAATCACTAACTAATTTTGCCTTCCAATCAGACCAGGCTGTCTTTCCTGTCGCCTTTCCATCCGCGATTGAGAGCGCATGAAGTAGATGTAATTTTTCATGGCTTTGAACTTTGGAAACTACATCTGAAATTGTCTGTGGATCATCCAAATCTCGACGAGTAGCGGCAGTAGAGAGAGTTAAATGTTCCCTTACTAAGAAAACCAGAGTTTCTACATCTAAATCTGCGAATCCAATTCTTTTGGCTAAAGTCTCCATTAATTGCGCGCCAAATTCACTATGGTCTTTATCTGGAAATCCTTTACCAATATCGTGGAAGAGCGCTGCAAAAAGAAGAAGGTCTGGGCGGCGAACAGTTCTCG
>CAYPMF010000021.1:0-13710 GCA_964411805.1 uncultured Actinomycetes bacterium
TTCAGCGCGGAAGCAGAAGCTTCAGCCAAAGAGCCTTTATTAGGTACTGCAATTCTTAATACCATTTTTCCTCCTACAGCTCCTTGTATATATCTTCTAATTCAATACCTTTGGCAATCGCCACAACTTGCAAATAATAAAGGAGTTGACTTATTTCCAAAGCGGTTGACTCTTTACTTTCGTACTCCGCCGCCATCCAAACTTCTGCGGCTTCTTCAACGATTTTCTTTCCAATTGCATGCACGCCTTGCTCAAGAAGCTTCACAGTCCCAGAACTTGAATCACCGGATGCGGATTTTCTAGAAAGTTCTTGCCATAACTCATCAAATGATTTCATTGGAGCATTTTAACCGAGTTTAACTTATTTTTGCGCGCAATTTATCGACCATCGAACCTGGATTCGAATCTTTGAAAACAGCGCTACCTGCTACAAAAGTATCCGCGCCAGCTTCAAAAGCGGTTGCAATAGTATCCAGTGAAATACCACCATCAACTTGCAACCAAATGTCCTTAAACTTAATGCGGTCGATTTCAGTACGTGCTTCTGCAACTTTCGACATCATATTAAACATGAACGACTGCCCACCGAAACCTGGCTCTACAGTCATTACTAAGACCATATCCACCATTGGAAGAAGGTCAGCAATCGCGCTAAATGGCGTATCTGGTTTTAAAGCTATACCTGCTCTCGAACCTTCGTTTTTTATTAATTCGATACATTTAGATGGGTCCGTTGTGGCTTCGAAATGGAACGTCACACTCTTTGACCCAAATTGTGCGTATTTCGAAACAGTTAGCTCAGGTTGCGTGATCATTAAGTGAGAATCAACCGGCAGCGGAGAGTCTTTTATTATCAATTCGCACTCATTCAAGGTGAAAGTCTTGTTTGGGACAAATATATTGTCCATAACATCAAGATGTAATAAATCCGATTCTTTTGCAATTCGAGAAATCTCGCCAGAAAGATTGTTACGGTCAGCATTAAGGATGCTCGGACAAATTCGAATTGTCATTTTTTCCTAAATAAAGCTAAGAACATGGAATCTGTTCCATTTCGATGTGTCCATAGTTGCATTGTTCCATTTGATTCAATTCCAAGCGGGGATTTGATTAAAGTTTCATCAATTGGAATTAGAGTTAAATCCTTATGTCTATGTAGAGCATCTGCCACTTGTGCCTGGGTTTCCAATACATGAGGTGAGCATGTGGCATATGCCAAGATTCCATCAGAATTTAATAGCTCATATGCGCTATCAATAAGGTCTCGTTGAATTTTAATCAACTCCTTTAAATCGCCAATTGATTTTCTCCATCTAGCTTCTGGTCTACGGCGAAGTGCCCCTAATCCAGTACAAGGAGCATCGATTAATATTCGATCAAATTTGGCTGGGAATTCATTTGAGTTTCGACCATCTAAATTCAATAGAAACTCATTTGGGATTATCTGTTTAAGTAAGCCAAAGCGAGATGAATTGATTTCATTTGCAAAGAAATTCCTGTGATTAAGTAATTCGAAAAGATATTTTGCTTTGCCTCCTGGTGCAGCACACATATCTAACCAAATCTCATCTAAGTTCTTGTGTGTTGCAAAAACGACTTCTGTTAGGTATTGCGATCCGGCGTCTTGCACGCCCGCACGACGTTCTCTGACAGCAAGGTAACTCTCCGGTGGATTGCCTGCTTCTATTCCATTAGATACGAAATCTATTTTCTCTCCACCGTTTGCAAGTAACTCTTCCACATTAGATAGATTAGGCCAAGCAATCAAATTAGGCTTTGCCGGCAAATTGTCAGCAATCAATAAATCTTCTACTTCCTGCCATGAACCTAATCGATCATAAAAAGCACGAATTATCCAAATTGGATGCGAGTATAGAACTGATAATCGCTCTTCTTCACTTTGGTTTTTAGAGATGATTAAGTCATCTAAGTTTTCAATAGAGAGCAATTTTCGCAACATCGCATTTAAAAAAGCAGATCTGCTTTTTCCAACGACTTTCTTTCCAACTTCAACAGTCTCGTTAATAGCGGCATGAGCTGGTGTTCGCATTGAAAAAATCTGATGGGAACCAAGTCTCAATAGATCAAGCAATTTAGGATCAATCTCGTCCAATGGTCGATCTGAAAATTGAGCAATAGCAAAGTCATATTTACCTTGTAAACGTAACGTCCCGAAAGCTAGTTCTGTTACGAAAGCTTTATCCTGAACGCTCAAATTTGAATTTTCTAAGATTTTAGCAATTGCTAGGTTTGCATACGCTCCCTCACGATTAACCGCATCAAGAACATCGAATGCAAGTAATCGAGATTTAACGCCGCTACTCAAACTTCTCGCCTGACTTTAAACGAGCACCGTTTAACCAATCTGATATCGGCATCCAATTCTTTCCTGCCGGTTGGATGCTTTTAATCTTGATTGCTTTGTCTCCGGTGCCGACAAGAAGTTCGCCGTCTTGAATTACGAGTTCTCCTGGTTTTAAGGTTTCATCTGAGAGAGCTAAGTCCTTTATTGAAAGTTTCTCTCCCCTGAAAAATGTATGTATCCCGCCATTAATTTCCATGCCTCGTTCTAGGTTGCGGATGATTTTCGCACCTTTATACCAATCAACTCTTTTTTCTTCATTTGCAATCTTTGGAGCTTGACTAGCTACACCGGATTGTTCTAGAAATTTCCAATTCGAGTAATTATTTATCAATCTAGGAAGAGATTTCGCTGCTAAATTTGCAAGATTAGAAAGTAGATTTTCAGCGCCGATCTGATCAGAAATATTCACTTCTTCATTAAAGAGAATTGGGCCAGTATCCAGCCCTTCATCAAGTTTGAAAATGGAGTAACCGGTTGTTGCGTCGCCATTAATAAGTGCGCGCTGTGCTGGTGCTGCTCCCCGATATTTGGGAAGAATTGAAAAATGTATGTTCAACCATCCAAATTTGGGAATCTTCAAACTACTCTTCCTTATAAAACTTCCATAAGCACAGGTAATCACTAGATCGACGGCATTTCCGCTGAGAAGCTCATCCAACTCAGTTGAAGATGCGGGTTTATAAATTGGAATATTTGTCTGAACTGCCCACTGCGAAAAACTATTTGAAGATATCTCTTTTTTTCGCCCAACAGGTTTATCTATATTTGTTATGAATCCTGAAACCAAATCTCCATCAATCAGCGCTTGTGCTATAGGTATGCTTAATTTATGCGATGAAGCAAAAAATATATTCATTAAAAACCACGACCGAGTGTGTCGTGGGGACTGATTTTGATTTTTGGAGCTTCACCCGCAGACTCAGCGCTCATAAACCAATCAGATTGGCGAATTTCCGATAGCGCATCTTTTCTTGAGCTCTTAGGTAGACGATCTATAAAAAGTATTCCATCTAGATGATCTGTTTCGTGTTGCAGCGCTCTCGCCATTAATTCAGAACCCTCGATCAGAATTGGCTCTCCGTGCATATTAAATCCTTTTGCTACCGCTCGCATCGCACGTGGAGTTTCATAGATCAAGCCTGGGAAACTAAGGCAACCTTCTTCCCCTTCTTGCAATTCTTCACTTAAATCTAGAACGGGGTTTATTAGATGTCCGATATCATCGTCAATATTCCAAGTGAATACCCGTAGTGAAACTCCAATTTGCGGAGCAGCAAGTCCTGCTCCGGGCGCATCCAACATCGTATCTGTTAAATCTTTTACTAAGTTTCGAAGTTCTCTATCAAAAGTCGTAACCTCTTGCGCTCTCGAAGTTAAAACTGGGTCTCCAAAAAGGCGAATTGGCTGGATAGACATATCAGAATTCTATCGGTTAAATGTCTAGGGGATCGATTTTCACATTCCATGGTTTCAATCTCTTCAAGGATCGATATCTTGCAACACCTTGAAGGAAATTGCTCATCTCACTTGCTCTTTCAATTCTGCATTTTATAACCGCTCTTCCTTGAGCAAATGATACTGAGTCGATAAATGGCTGTTCTTTGAAAATATTTGCTGCCTTCGCATCACAATCAATTATGGCTATTCTGTAGTTGGGAGGCAGAAGCGCTTCGTCTCGTTCGCTCAATTCGTTAAGAGAATTTCGATACGAATCACCAATTTGCATGACTTGTGCAAAATAGTCTCCCTGCTCAACATCTAAGTAAAAATCTCTGGGTTCCAGAGATCTGATATTGAAAAGAGTTTTTCTACTCAATTCACTTGAACGCAAAGTATTTTGATATCCATATCTTTCAAAATCTAAGGCCGCTACTGCACCAAAACTTGCCAATGGAAAATCACCATAGGTGGCAACGACAATCTCTCCTTTTATGTATTTGTTTGAATCTCCAGAAAATTTCTGTATTACCGTATTTGGAAATTGCTTCCCAATTTCCTCAATAGCTCTATCAATTCCTTTACCAAAACTTAAGAATTTATCTGAACCACAATAACTACAACTGCTACTAACCATTCCTTGCTGGCACAAAGAGCAATTTGGTTTCGCACCGCGGCTATTAAGACTTATTCTCCCACCGCATATTGAACATTTAAAAATGTTTCTGCATTTATTACATACTAATGTATTTACATAGCCCTTCTCGGGAATCAAAATGAGTGAAGCGCCATTTCGCAGCCCGTTCTTTATAACAGTTTGATATCCAACGCGGCCATTTTTGAAATGTAAATTAGTCTTTACGGCTTTTACGATCTTTGCCCTCATCCATTTTGCTTCGACAAGCCTAACTAATTCTAAGGATGGCGAGTATGTAAAGAATGTTACTGAGTGATTCGCCGCTCTTAATAATGCAACATCTCGTACATTCCAGTACGGAAATCTAGATTCGTAGTAAGCAAATGAAAGATCGTCCACAATAATGATTTCTGCATCTGAACTAAGCGGTAAGAATATGGCTGATCGTGTACCAATTATTAAGTTTGCCTTACCGCCTAGAATCTTTAAATAATTTTCTACTCTCTCAGCGCTTGATAAATGCGTGCCATAACTTAGGAATTTTCGTGAAGTTTCTTTTGTTACAGATTCCAATGTCTTCATATCTGGAACGAGCACAAGAAGTTGTCGAGCGGGATTTATTCGATTTTGAATTAATTCTTGCAAGTCCGAAATTTTGTTTCCAACTCGTAATTCTGGAGCTTGGATTTTGCGCTTAATGCCCTCATTTGGCTGGGTTGGAACCTGTGTTTTCAAAGGAATATTTGGAATTGTAAATTTCAAATAGCTCCAAAATGAACCTGTCCATCGCTCCTTGCATCTCATGAGAAGCTCGATTTGCTCTTCATTAATTACTGGATTTCGATGCAAAACCTTTTTGATAAACTTTAAATTAATTTCAGTGCCAATATTTTTGCTTATAACAATTCCAATTAGAGTTTTACTTCCAAAAGGAACCGATACCAAAGAACCTACGAAAAGTTCGCCATCTGCATCGCTAACGGCGTAAGAAAATGGATCTGATAGGTGGGCGATTCCAGTGTCAACTAATACATTAATTGCATAGGCAAAGTTTTGTCTCGCCGAATATTTCTGCGATTTCAGGCGCAGGTTTTGCGCCATAGCTTATTTAGAAGCTGCGCTCCGAAGCGCATCTGCTCTTAGCGTTTTTTCCCACTCAAATTCCGGAAGTTCGCGTCCGAAATGACCATAGGCGCTTGTCTTGGAATAAATTGGGCGCAGTAAATTTAAATCTCGAATAATTGCGGCAGGTCGCAAATCAAATACTTCTAGTACGGCATCTGAGATATTTGCGTTCGGAACGGTTTCGGTCCCAAATGTTTCAACGAAAAGGCCTACTGGATGCGCCTTGCCAATTGCATAAGCAACTTGTACTTCGCAACGCTTTGCCAAACCAGCTGCAACAACATTTTTCGCAATCCAACGCATTGCATAAGCCGCGCTGCGGTCAACTTTAGATGGATCTTTACCAGAGAAAGCTCCGCCACCATGTCGTGCCATTCCACCATAAGTATCTACAATAATTTTACGACCAGTTAAGCCTGCATCTCCCATTGGACCGCCAATAACGAATCTTCCAGTTGGATTAATCAGGAATCGGACATCTTTAGTATCAATATCAAGTCCAGCAATAATCGGTTCAATAACTAATTTCTTTAAATCCGGTGAAAGATTCTTATCCAAATCAACTTCTGGAGCGTGTTGAGTCGAAATAACAACAGTATTAAGGGCAACGGCTTTATCACCATCATATTCAATCGTTACTTGCGTCTTGCCATCTGGTCGCAGATATTTCAATTCACCACTTTTGCGAACTTTAGTTAATTGTTGCGCCATCTTGTGGGCAAGAGAAATTGGCAGCGGCATCAATTCAGGAGTGTCATTACAAGCGTATCCGAACATTAAACCTTGGTCGCCAGCACCCTGAAGATCTAATGGATCTGCAGAAGCTGAAACTCTCTTTTCAAAAGCGCTATCTACTCCTTGCGCGATATCACTAGATTGTTGACCGATAGAAATGGAGACACCACAAGAGTTGCCATCGAAACCTTTATCAGATGAATCGTAACCAATCTCCAATACTGTGTTACGAACAATGCTCATAACATCTGCATATCCATTTGTCGTGACTTCACCAGCGACGTGCACTTGACCTGTTGTAATTAAAGTTTCTACAGCTACACGACTAGTCGGATCTTGTTTAAGTAGATCATCGAGAATTGCATCCGAAATTGCATCTGCAATCTTATCTGGATGGCCTTCAGTTACGGACTCTGATGTAAATAGTCGTTTGCTCACTGGGTTAACCTAACTTATCTTTCGCTTTATCTAATAAAAGGTGCGCGAGTGTCGTTTTTGTATTTCTTGAAAATTCCTCTTTGTGGCCCTTATTACTAATTACCCAACCATGAGTTTCGTCAGAACCAAAGATTTCACCATTTGAAACGTCATTGGCATATATAAAATCTAACCCTTTTGCAACCAATTTGCGATTGGCTTCGCTTAGGTTTACATCGCCGGTCTCTGCTGAAAAACCTACAATCACTTGGTCTTCTCTTTTAATACTACTTAAATCAGCGAGTAAATCGGCATTTTTTTCAAGTTCCAAACTTGTTAGCTGGTCCTTCTTTATTTTTTTATCGCTAATAGCCACCGGTTTAGCATCTGCTACAGCCGCTGCCATAAGCAACACGTCACAATTTTGAAATTCCGACCTCAGTGATCTTTGCATTTCATCCGTAGTGCTTACTGAAATATATTCAATTCCTGTTGGGATTGGAGCAGATAAATTCGCACCTATTAAAGTTACTTTGCCGCCTCTTTGTGCCGCTGCTTGTGCAATAGCTATTCCTTGTTTACCAGAAGAATTGTTTCCAATAAATCTGACTGGATCAATCATCTCTCTAGTGCCACCTGCGGTAACTAAGATTTTTTTACCCTGCAAATCAGAATTGAGTTCTAGAAACTTTGAAACCTCTTCAATAATTTTGGATATCTCAGGGTAACGCCCGATACCAGTGTCATTTCCAGTCATTCGACCTTCATCTGGGTCGATTACAAGAAATCCGCGATCGCGTAACGTCTTTACATTTGCAACTGTTGCTGGATTCGACCACATCTCGGGATGCATAGCTGGAATTAAAATTTTCGGAGCTTGTGAAGACATCACGATATTTGTGAGGAGATCATCACAAATACCTTGGACAATTTTCGCTAAGAGATCAGCGGTCGTCGGTGCAATAATGATTGCCGAACCTTGTTTAGCTAAAGATATATGTGGAACTTCTTTAATGTTACTCCACAACTCTGTTGGAACATCTCTTCCTGAAAGGGCTTCCCAAGTTGCTTTTCCTACAAAATTTAAACTTGCCGCAGTTGGAATAACTGTTACTTGTAATCCTAAATCTTGAAGACGTCTTAGAAGTTCTGCAGATTTATATGCTGATATTCCGCCACCAACTCCGAGAATTATTTCTCGGCCATGCAACGCCATTACGTTACTTTGTAACCTCAGCTGTTGGCTCGAGATTTTCAATAGTTAGTAGATCGCCATTAATTTCGCGAAGTGCAATAGAAAGTGGTTTTTCGTGTACATATGTGTCGACAAGCGGGCCTACATATTCAAGTAGACCTTCACCGAGTTGAGAGTAGTAAGCATTTATTTGGCGCGCGCGTTTAGCTGCATATAGAACCAAACTGTATTTCGATCCAGCTTTGTCAAGAAGTTGATCGATTGGTGGATTAGTAATTCCATCCATAGTGCTCATTTATAGAACTCCCTTTTTCTTCGCGGCCAAGGATACCAGCGCTGCAGCCACCTCATTTACCTCTGTATTTACCAGAATTTCATCGAATTCTGAGGCGGCATCCATCTCCTCGCGGGCAATTGCAAGTCTTGCCACTCTTCTCTCGGGCGAATCGGTTCCTCTTCCGACTAGTCGTGATTCCAACTCCTCCCAACTTGGAGGTGCAATAAAAACAAATAACGCTTCGCGATTTAACTTCTTAATTTGCCTTGCGCCGGCAATTTCAATTTCTAGTAATACATTTATACCCAAGCTCAATTTTTCTTCAACTGCCGATGCTGGAGTTCCATATCTATTCCCAGCAAATTCAGCCCACTCAAGAAATTTCCCATCTCTAATCATTTCGTCGAATTGGAAATCGCTCACGAAAAAATAATCTTCGCCATCCTTCTCTCCTTCGCGAGGCGCTCTAGTGGTTGCCGAAACAGAAAGCCAGAATGACTCATGCCCTCTAAGCGCGTTAGAAATTGTGCTCTTTCCAACCCCACCTGGTCCAGACATTACAACGAGTAAGCCACTCTGTTGTACATTTTTATTCAAAAGCAACTCTTCTCTAAGTGAGCTAATTTGATGTTTTCCTAGCCCGCCAATTCTACGCGAAGCCGAAATTTTCGCACGATCCATAATTAATTCAGCACGTTTTTTTCCAACTCCAGGTGATGATTCGAGAAGTTCCTGCACTCGCATTCTTTGAATTGAAGCTCGCTGATCTTGAATCAAATCAAAAATAGATTTACTTCCTGCGAGAATTGCAGCTTTTGCTTCTGAGCGCTCTCGTCTGGCATTGATAGCTAGAGCGCTATTTTTTGCTCGCTCCAAAGCGCTCAATTTGGGAGGAAGATTTGCGCTCACCGGACTATTAAATCAAATTAACTGAGCACTCAAATTTGCGGCTCTAGCTCGCATTGAATCGAGTGACTCCCTAGCAAAGCTAGTTATTGGTCTTCCAATCACAACAAAATTCGCACCTTTTTGAATTGCCTCTTGCGGAGTAGCGGCGCGTTTTTGATCACCCAATTCACTATCAATCGGCCTCACGCCCGGGGTAATTAATTCAATATTACTTGGCACATTTTTACGGATTTCTTCAACCTCAAATGGTGAACAAACAATAGACCTTGCGCCTGCTGCCACTGAAAGTTTTGCAAGTGAAACTGCGCTTTCTAATGCATTTCCGCTAAAACCGATCTCCCTCAAATCCGCATTATTAAGAGAGGTAAGAATTGTTACTGCGGTGATTGAAGTAGAGCCAGCGCTTTTCACTGCGGAAGAGATCATTTCGCTCCCACCACTTGCATGAACTGTTAAAAATCTTGGGTTTAACTCTGACACTGATGCGACGGCTTGTCCGACAGTATTTGGGATATCGTGCAATTTTAAGTCTAAGAAAAGTTCAACTCCGTTCTCTGTTGCCAATTTCCTTGTTCCATCAATCCCAATTCTTAAAAACAACTCCAAGCCCACCTTATATATTGATATTGAATCTCTGGTAGCAGTAATCCAAGAGTTGGCTTCTGATAAATCTTTGGTGTCAAGCGCCAGAATAATTGGTGATTTCATTTAACTATCCTCTCGATGCGCATATCCAACTGCATCGCTAAATGAAGTGAAGCTTCGATTGATTAATAATTCTTCCAATTCATTCTTCACTTTGATTACCGCCTTAGGATTTCCAAAACTTGCTGTTCCAATAGAGACTGCGTTAGCACCCGCTAGAACTAATTCGAGAGCATCTCTGCCAGTAGAAACTCCACCCATACCAATAATTGAAATATCGGGCAGAGCTTCTCGAACTTGGTAAATTGCTCGAACTGCAATTGGACGCACAGCTGGGCCGGATAGGCCACCAGTTTTCCCAGCCAATCTTGGACGCATTGTGTCGATATCCATAACCATACCTAAAACAGTATTTATTAGCGCGACGCCATCTGCACCAGCTTCTACAACTGCTTGTGCGATTTCTACAATGCTCGTTACATCTGGAGTTAATTTCGCAATGATTGGAAGTTCACCTCCAATATTTCGTCTAACTGCTTCAATTGCCGCAGAAGCCGTTACAGTTGAGCAAGCAAATACTTGTCCGCGATTTTCTACATTGGGACATGAAATATTTACCTCTAAAGCCTTAAGTCCAGGCACGGCTCTCATTCTTCGCGCAAGAACTGCGTAATCTTCAACGCTCTCCCCCGCAATACTTACAACTACACTTGCATCTCTTTCTAATAGCCACGGAATGTCATGTTCCAGGAATTCATCAACTCCCGGACCTTGCAAGCCAATCGAATTAAGCATTCCACTTGGTGTTTCAGCCATTCTTGGTGTTGCTCGACCAGATCTCGCTTTTACCATAATTGATTTTGTGACAATCGCCCCAAGCTCTCTTAAATCAAAAAATTGGCTTAACTCTTTCCCACTTCCGGCACAACCTGAAGCCGTAAAAATCGGATTCTTAAACTTATTTCCAAGGGTGGTTGAATAATCAAAAGACATTAAGCGCCCCAAGTTCCTTCTGGAATCTTTCGCTTGCTATCCCATATGACGGCTTCACCATCTACAACGGGTCCATCAATGCATGAGCGACGCATCTTAACAATGCCATCCTCGCCACGTATTGGGATCACACAAGTCATACATACGCCAATGCCACATGCCATTGATTCTTCAATTGCGCATTGGTGAACTACAGATCGCTCACTTGTAATTTTTGTAATCGCTTCAAGCATTGCCATTGGTCCGCACGAATAAACAATTTCAATCTGATTATCGGATATTAATTTCGGCAGGACATCCGTAACTTTTCCATGAAATCCAGCAGTCCCATCATCAGTAGTGATTGTCAATGTACTTACTGAACGTTTGCCTTCAAGTGGTGCATAAATTTTATTTGCGGTGCTTGCCCCAAGAACCATATCCACTCGACATCCGCGATTTTTTAACACTTCTGAGAGTCCAAATAATGGAGCACTTCCATAACCGCCACCAATTAATAGCGCTCGAACTGGTTCGGTCGGAATTCCAAATGCCGTCCCTAGTGGTCCCACCAAATCCACTTTCTCACCTTGTTGAAGTGAACAGAACCATTTAGATCCTTGGCCATGTGGAGCGATGACTAACTCGATATAACCCTGACCATCTTCGCGGCCGATTGCTCGATAAATAGCAAAAGCTCTACGTAAAACCATTGATGAGTTTTCCCCGCCAACGGATATCGCTATGAAGTTACCAGGTCTAACATTTACAGCAATTCTTCCTACAGAAAGAACTATGTGGTGATATGCCCCAACACGTTTATTACTTACGATTTCAGCATCAACTTGTTCAGCAAAGCGATTCATTAAATGTTAACCGCTTGCCACTCTTGAATGGAAGAAATATCAAAAGATTTATTTTGAAGAGCTGACATTCCAGATACTGCCGCTTTAAAACCTGAAATTGTTGTAATGATTGGAACTGAGCGCTGAATTGCTGCAGTTCTAATCAACCAGCCATCTTGGCGACTTCCGCGTCCGAGTGGAGTATTGATTACGAGATTCACTTCACCGCTATTTATTAAATCAACAGCGGTTGGCTCTCCATTAGGACCTCTACCTTCAGAATGCTTCCGCACGATTACTGAGGTAATTCCATGGTTTGCAAAATATTGATGCGTGCCTGCAGTAGTTACAACTTGAAAACCAAGAGCTGTTAATTGCTGAACTGTTGTTATTGCAGCTTCCTTATCATTATCGGAAAGAGAAATAAATACTCGACCAGATTTAGGTAGGGCACCAAATGCTGCGCTCTGGCTCTTGGAGTAAGCCTCGCCAAAAGTATTGGCAATCCCCATAACCTCACCAGTAGATTTCATTTCTGGACCGAGAACAGCATCAACACCTTTGCCATCTATTCTTCTAAAACGATTCCAAGGCAGTACGGCTTCTTTTACAGAGACCCCATTTGCCTTTCCATCGCCAGATGCTGGCAAGAGTTTGCCATCTCGAAGCTCTGAGATTTTTTTACCAGTCGCAATAAGTGCAGCGCATTTTGCAAGTGGATTTCCCGTCGCTTTACTTACGAACGGAACAGTTCTAGAAGCACGAGGATTCGCTTCAATTACATAGAGTTTCCCATTTGATATCGCATATTGAATATTTATAAGCCCTCTAACATTAGTTCCTTTGGCTAATTTCAGAGTGGCTATACGAATCTCTTCAAGCATTTTGGAATCAATTGAAATACTCGGAATTACACATGCTGAGTCACCTGAATGGATACCAGCTTCTTCAATATGCTCCATTACGCCAGCCAAGAAGAGCTCTTCGCCATCAAAGAGTGCGTCCACATCAATTTCGATTGCATTATCGAGGAATTTATCGATTAATACCGGATGATTTGGAGTTATGTCGGTTGCTTTCTTAATAAATTCTGCAAGAGCGTTATCATCATAAACGATCTCCATTCCACGTCCGCCAAGTACAAAGGATGGTCGAACTAGAACTGGATATTCGATTCGATGTGCGATTTCAACTGCCTCTTCAAATGAGTTAGCCATTCCAAATGTTGGTGCAGTCAAATTATTTACTCTCAAAAGTTCACCGAAAATTCCGCGGTCTTCTGCTGCATCAATTGCATCCGGTGAGGTGCCGAGAATTTGTATTCCCGCCTCTTGTAATCCTCGAGCTAAACCAAGAGGAGTCTGGCCACCAAGTTGCGCAATGACTCCAACGACAGGACCTGCGGAAGCTTCTGCCTGAATCACCTCTAATACATCTTCAAGTGTAAGTGGCTCGAAATAAAGTCGATCACTTGTGTCGTAATCTGTTGAAACTGTCTCTGGATTGCAGTTAATCATGATGGTTTCAAATCCAGCATCCTTAAGAGCAAATGCGGCATGAACACATGAATAATCAAATTCCACACCCTGACCAATGCGATTCGGACCGCTACCGAGAATTATTACCGCTGGTTTTTCGCGTTTTAAAACTTCACTCTCTTGGTCATAACTTGAATAGTAATAAGGCGTATAGGCTTCAAATTCAGCGGCACAGGTATCGACAGTTTTATATACAGGCCTTATTCCTAAGCGAATGCGCTCAGTGGTAATTTTGTTTGTAGATACGCTTCGAATATTGGCAATCTGCTCATCTGAAAAGCCATAACTTTTTGCTTTACGCATCAAGGCATCATCCAAGCTTGTTGCCTCTTTTATTTCCCTAGCAACGCTATTTATTTCAGCAATCTGATAGAGGAACCAAGGATCGATTTTTGTTGCATGAAAGACATCTTCCGGAGTTGCACCTTTGAATAGCGCTTGTTGGACTTGTTGCAATCTCCATTCGGTCGGAGTTTTTGCACTTTCAAGTAACTCATCTTTAGTTAGTGGGTTTTCGTCCCAATTGAAACTAGTACCCTTTTTCTCAACTGAGCGAAGTGCCTTTTGTAGAGCTTCTGGGAAAGATCTTCCAATCGCCATCGCTTCGCCAACG
>CAYPMF010000022.1:0-12300 GCA_964411805.1 uncultured Actinomycetes bacterium
CTCTTGATAAATATAAACACTCAAAGGGAATCGTTTTAGATCTTCGCGACAACCCGGGTGGTTTAATTTCTGAAGCCGTAAACTTTGCCTCGATCTTTTTAGGCGATGGCACAGTCGTCTCTTACTCTAGAAAAAATGACTCTGATGTTGTTCTTAAATCAACAAATGAATCTCCAGTGACTTCACCAATGACTGTTTTAATTAACCGCTCAACTGCATCATCAGCTGAAATTTTGGCGGGGGCACTTCAAGATCGAAACCGCGCTGTTCTTTTAGGTGAGAAGAGTTATGGCAAGGGAACTGTTCAAGAAATCATGACACTTTCTGATGGTTCTCAACTTGAAATAACCGTTGGAAAATATCGAACCCCTTCAGGTCGCATGATTGATCAATCTGGCATTACTCCAGATCTCTTAGTTTCAGATAACGATGTAATCGCAAAATCCGTTCAAGTATTAGGCGGACTAGCTTCCATAGAAGATAAAGGTCAAGTTAAAAAGTAAGACCAAGTACCCTTAGACATTGGAAATCAATGTCAGGAGGTGACGAGATGGTTAAAGAACTTGGTAAGAAAGTTATTGCACAGAACAAAACTGCTCGTCATAACTACTTCATTGAAGATGTTTATGAATGTGGAATTGTTCTAACGGGCACAGAAGTTAAATCACTTCGCGATGGCCGTGCTTCGCTTCTTGATGGCTTTGGCCATATTCAAGATGGTGAAGTTTGGTTATCTGGTGTTCATATTCCGGAGTACACAGAAGGTACTTGGAATAACCACCTGCCACGTCGCGAGAGAAAACTACTTCTACATAAGAAAGAGATTGATAAGTTAAACGGCATAATGAAAGCTGGCGGTTTAACTCTCGTTCCACTCTCTCTTTACTTTAAAGATGGCAAAGCCAAGATTGAGTTGGCTGTTGCAAAAGGTAAGAAAGCACACGATAAGAGAGCTTCACTCAAAGAGGCTCAAGACAATCGTGAGATTACCCGCGCCCTTTCACAGAAGAGTTCGGGTAAGGCTTCTGGGCGTACTCAATACGAAGATTAAGAAAAACCTCTAATTCGGGAATATTTAAGCGCGCTTTTTGTTCTATCAGTAGGCTCAAGTAAAATTTGAGCTGCAATCAATTAAAACTACATATAGAAGCAATTAGCTTCATTGTTTCTTCCAACAAACTTGGGGGTGAACGGTCTCGACTTTAGTGGTTGAGTCAGGTGAAGCGGGCCGAGGAAGCCAGGATGATCTCGTTAACCAAAAACTTGGCAAAAAACTAAACGGCAGTACAACTGACCGTGAATTCGCTCTAGCTGCCTAAGCTAGTTAAGTGATTCCGTTAACCCGAGTTCGCCTTCGCCTCGGATGTTAGCGTCGCTAGAGGGCTTACCAATTAACGGTTTTGTAGACGTTACTAGGGAAATTTTTCTACAAATGAGTTCGTTGATTACATGTCTTCGTGAGAATCAGGACTGAGAAAACGTTTTGAAGACTACGCCCGTAGAAGCCCTTTCTTAGTACTAGAGGACCTGGGTTCGATTCCCAGCACCTCCACCACGAGTGAGTTAATAAAAATGAATTAATTCATTTTTATTAACGAGCGAGGGGTGAAAGGTTGAGCAAAGAAAGTTTGCGAAACCTCCACATTTAATTGATTGCAGAATCCCAACTATAGGCACGTTCTATTTTCACAACTTCTACAGAATATCTTTCGTAGAAGTGAGTCTTTGCTAAAGCCTTGGCATTTTGATGATCAAGGTCATCACGCCATGCTTTGATCGCATCAAGAGTTTCAAAGTAGGCGATAGTTACGCCTTCGCGAGTTTCAGGATGGCGAATTCCGTGATGCTTTATATACCCAGGTGAAGACTTAATCTTTTCTTCAAGAAAATCATTGTGTTGGTAATAAAGCTCGCTATTGGAGTCTGTTCGTTTTGAAGAGAAGATCACTGCATAGGTCAAAGTTTTCTCGTCCTTTTCTTTTAATGCGATGCCGACTTTTTCACCTGGCACTCAGGCAAGTACAAGGGACATGGCGAAGCCGGTAGGCTGAGCACATGTCAAAGGTACTTGCCTCCCTCCCAAAAGGTGAAAAAGTCGGCATCGCATTTAGCGGTGGGCTTGATACATCTGTTGCGGTTGCATGGATGCGCGAGAATGGTGCAGTTCCTTATACCTACACCGCAGACCTCGGCCAATATGACGAGAGCGATATCGCCTCAGTTCCTGGCCGCGCAAAAGAATATGGCGCAGAAGGTTCTCGCTTAGTTGATTGCAAACAAGCTTTAGTTGAAGAAGGTTTCGCAGCAATCGCGTGCGGCGCTTTCCATATCCGTTCTGGCGGAAAGTTTTATTTCAACACAACACCACTTGGTCGCGCAGTAACCGGAACACTTCTAGTGCGCGCAATGTTGGAAGATGGCGTCTCAATCTGGGGCGATGGCTCAACATATAAAGGAAACGACATTGAACGTTTCTATCGTTACGGACTTTTAGCAAATCCAAATCTAAGAATTTATAAGCCGTGGCTTGATCAAGATTTCGTAACCGAACTTGGCGGCCGTAAGGAAATGTCTGAGTATTTAACAAAGCACAACCTGCCTTATCGCGATTCAAAGGAAAAGGCATACTCAACTGATGCAAATATCTTGGGCGCAACCCACGAAGCAAAGCAACTTGAATTGCTCGATGTCTCAATGGAAATTGTTGAACCAATTATGGGCGTTGCATTCTGGCGCGATGATGTAAAGATTGAAACTGAAGATGTAAGAATTCAATTTAAAGCTGGCCGTCCAGTTGCAATCAATGGCAAAGAACTTGATTCTGTTGCGCTCCTTATGGAAGCAAATAAAATTGGCGGTCGCCATGGTCTTGGTATGGCAGATCAAATTGAAAATAGAATTATCGAAGCAAAGAGCCGTGGAATTTACGAAGCGCCAGGAATGGCACTTCTCTACATCGCATATGAGCGACTTGTATCTGCAATTCATAACGAAGACACTATTGCTAACTATCACGCAGAAGGTCGTCGCTTAGGTCGACTACTTTATGAAGGTCGTTGGTTAGATCCACAATCACTAATGCTTCGTGAATCGCTTCAACGTTGGGTTGCCTCTGCAATTACCGGTGAAGTAACAATTCGTCTGCGTCGTGGTGATGATTACTCAATTATTAAGACTGACGGACCTAACTTCTCTTATCACCCAGAGAAGTTATCAATGGAGCGCGTGGAAGATGCTGCATTTGGCCCAACCGATCGAATCGGCCAATTAACCATGCGGAACCTCGATATCCAAGATACCCGCGCAAAACTTGAGATTTATGCTGAGCAAGGTCAACTTGGTGATGGACAATTTAAGTTAATTAAAGAGTTGGATAACAAGAAAAAGAAATAAACAAGGGGGAGCAAGATGGCTAACCAAGTTAAGACAATAATCAAAGTGCAACGCGATAATCGAAATCGCGCAACAGTTTTCTTTCGCGGAATCTTGGTGGTGCCGGTCTTTATTTATATCTGCTCACTGACTCAAGCCATGCATTGGGGAGTATCAAGTTCTGTAATCACAATTCCAGTAATTCTCGCTCTTGTATTCCGCGGCAAATACCCAAGTTACATTTTGACATTTAATCATGCGCTAATGGAGTTAGGCCTTCGACTAACTGCATACATGCTCTTCTTAACAGATGACTATCCTTCAATTGAGCGAAATGATCACTTCGCAATTCTTTTTCCAGATGTAGAGGGCGGTCGCAAGCTAAGTCGTTGGCAACCAATCTTTAAGATTATCTTTGCAATCCCACTAATTATCGTTGGCCTTATTTATTCAGTGATTGCACTACTTTTCACACTATTTGCTTGGCTTCATATAATCGTTTTTGCCAAGTACCCAGATCCACTTCTTAAGTTTGTAGTTGGAACTGTTAAATACTGGAATCGCGTAATCGGTTATGCCGGCGTTTTAGTAACTGACGAATACCCAAGCTTTAAGTTATGAATTTAAAGAAAATTGCATTTGTAAGCGCCGCAATTGGTCTTGTAATTGACTTTGTTTTAGTTACCTCCGTAGTTTTAAATTTCGCTTGGGTGCGAACATGGGCAGCGGGTGGTCAATACACAACATTCCCTTCAAGCGTTCGATTTATGTATCTATTTCAAGTCGGCTTTGTTTTATTTGCGGCATGGTTTCTATGGAAAATTCGCACAGGCGTAAAAAGTGATTCAGATTCACGTTTTGCGTTAGCTGTTATCTGCATTTATGCAATTAGCGCAGCTTCGCAATTGTTTTCAAGATCGAGTAATGAACGCCTAAATGTCATTCCTGCAATTGCAATTCTTTGGGGCTTCTACGAGCTCCGTAAACCTTAATTTCTTAAAAGCTCACGCTCAGACCCCTAAATAAGCGCCCTTTGTGATGCGTGTTGCGCCACATTTACCGAAAAGTACGGGCGTACCCTGATTTTCAATCTTCCCCTAGTACTTCCCCTAAAACTGAACAAGTACGTCCGTAACACCCTCTCACGGAGAGATTAACTACTAAGTTGGGGAAGGAAATACATGTCACTATTTTCATGGAAGCTTCATGGAAACGGAAAGTCAATTTCATCAGGCGAAGTTGTTTCACCAGATGAGCGTCTTTCTTGGCCGTTAACAATCGGTCTTGGTCTACAACACATTGCAGCGATGTTCGGTGCAACATTCTTAGTACCAATCATTACTAAGTTCCCACCGTCAACAACACTGTTCTTCTCAGGTCTTGGAACAATAATTTTCTTGGCGCTTACAAAGAATCGCGTGCCAAGCTACCTAGGCTCATCATTTGCATTCCTAGCTCCAATTGGCGCAGCTATGACAAATGGCGGAATGGCTGTTGCACTTGGCGGCGTTGTTGTAACTGGTGTTGTTCTAGCGCTAGTTGGAATGCTTGTTAAGTCACTCGGTATTGGCTGGATCAACAAGATGATGCCTCCAATCGTTACTGGTTCAATTGTTATGATCATTGGACTTAACCTTGCAGGCGCAGCAAAGAATAACTTCGTGGCAGGTCCAGAAGTTGCTGGCGTAACACTCGCAGCAGTTGCACTTGTTGGCGCACTTACAAAGGGGTTCATCAACCGCATCTCAATCTTCAGCGGTGTTGTAATCGGTTACGTTTACTCATGGCTTCGCTTCGGTATGGACACATCACATATCAAGGCTGCTAAGTGGTTCGGTATGCCAGAGTTCAACACTCCATCATTCAAACTATCTGCAATCTTGGTATTCCTACCTGTTGTACTAGTTCTTATCGCAGAAAACGTTGGACACGTTAAAGCTGTTTCAACAATGACTGGAAAAGATCTAGATGGCTCAATGGGTGATGCACTTGTAGCTGATGGCGTTGCAACAGCAATTGCTGGTATCGGTGGCGGTTCAGGTACAACAACTTATGCAGAAAATATTGGCGTTATGGCGGCAACTCGTATCTACTCAACAGCTGCTTACTTAGTAGCTGCGCTAGGTGCGATCTTGCTTTCACTAGTTCCTAAGTTCGGTGCAGTTCTATCAGCTACTCCAGTTGGCGTACTTGGTGGCGTGGGCGTTGTTCTTTACGGAATGATCGGTGTTCTTGGTGCAAAGATTTGGATTGAAAATCGCGTAGATTTCGGCGATTCAACAAACCTATTCATTGCAGCTACAACACTTGTAATTGGTATTGCAGATATGTCATGGGCACATGGAAAGTATTCCTTCAACGGAATCGTTCTAGGTACTTTGATGGCAACTGTTGGATACCACTTGCTACGTTCACTAAAGAACATGGCGAAATAAATAAGCAAAAGTAATTAGCTTATAAAGCGGAAGGGCCCCGGCGAAGTACGGGGCCCTTTTCAATTCTCAAAACAATTAATAAAAAATTAACTCTTCTCGCGTAGATGCTCAGTGCTAATAATTCGAACTGTATTTGTTCGTGATCGCATAACAATTGATTGAGAGTGAATACGGTGCTCGCCATAACGAATACCTTCTAATAATTCGCCCGGAGTAATTCCAGTAGCTGCTAAGAAGATGTAATCGCTCTTCACTAAATCTTTACTTGTATAAACCTGATTAATATCTAAACCAGCAGCTAGTGCTTGCGCCTTCTCGCTTTCAGATTGCGGCGCTAGTCGTCCTTGAATCTCGCCACCTAGGCATTGCATCGCACAAGCAGAGATAACACCTTCTGGAGTCCCTCCGATTCCATAAAGTAGATCAACGCCTGTTCCAGGTCGAGCTGCCATAATCGAACCCGCAACATCGCCATCTTGAATAAATTTAATACGTGCACCCGCAGCGCGAATTTCTTTTGCAAATTGATCATGGCGCGGACGATCAATCATCACAACAGTTAACTCTTCAACGCTTTTATGTTTTGCCTTTGCAATTCGCTTTAAATTTTCTGTAATTGGAAGTTCAATATCAATCACGCCAGCAGCTTCTGGACCAACCGCTAACTTCAACATATAAAAGGCTTCTGAAATATTTAACATCGAACCACGTGAAGCAAGAGCTATTACAGAGATCGCATTATTTGCACCCTTAGCGGTAAGAGTTGTGCCATCAATTGGATCTACCGCAACGTCGCACTCCGGACCAGTTCCATCGCCAACTAACTCACCATTAAATAACATCGGCGCATCATCTTTTTCGCCTTCACCAATAACCACGGTGCCGCGCATTGATACTGTTGAAATCATCTTGCGCATAGCTTCAACTGCCGCTTGATCGGCATCATTTTTAGCGCCGCGGCCAATCCACTTAGAAGCTGCAATTGCAGCAGTTTCAGTAACTCGAACTAATTCGAGAGCAAGATTTCGTGAAGGTAGTTCCATATCGATTCCCTTAAGCCGGGTTTGTAACTCCAAGTGCGCGGAAGTGCCAGCCGGCATTTATCCATTTACTTCTATCAAGTGCGTTGCGGCCATCAATAATAATTGCGTTCTTCACTAAAGATTTTGCCTTTACCGGATCAATCTCACGATAAATTTTCCACTCAGTTAAATGAAGTACTAATTCCGCTTCCTTTAATACTTCATCAATATCTTGGGCAAAGTTAAGGGTAGGAAATCTCTTTCGCGCAGGTTCAATTGCCTTTGGATCGTGGATTACAACATTGGCGCCTGCAGCCTGGATTTGAACTGCAATATCAAGTGCAGGGGAGTCGCGCACATCATCGCTATCAGGTTTAAATGCCGCACCCAAAACTGCAATCTTCTTACTCTTTAAATCTTCAGATAAATCTCGACGAACTAATTCGATAACGCGTTGGCGGGCGCGCAGGTTAATTGAATCAATCTCACGTAAGAATTCAAGAGCTTGATCTGCGCCCAGTTCACCAGCGCGCGCCATAAATGCGCGAATATCTTTTGGCAAACAACCGCCACCAAAACCAATTCCTGCTTGTAAGAATCGATTACCAATTCTTGGGTCATAACCAATCGCTTTTGCCAGCACCGTTACATCGCCACCAGCTGCCTCGCAAATTTCTGCCATCGCATTGATAAATGAAATTTTGGTTGCAAGAAATGAATTAGCTGCAACTTTGACAAGTTCCGAAGTTGGAAGATCAGAACGAATCCAAGGTGTGCCTTCATCTAAATTCTTCTTATATAAATCTTTCAACTTCGCTTCTGCGCTATCACTGGTAACGCCAACAACTAAACGATTCGGCTTTAAAGTATCTTCAACTGCAAAACCTTCACGAAGGAACTCTGGGTTCCAAGCAAGATCAACGTCTGAATTCTTATCTTGTAATTTCTTACGCAATCTTTCAGCAGTGCCAACCGGAACAGTTGATTTTCCAACTACGAGTGAGCCAGCCTTTGCAACGGCTGCAACTGCATCGAGCGCGCTATCAACAAAACGCATATCGGCTGCGAGCGATCCTTCTTGTTGTGGAGTTCCAACACAGATGAAGTGAATATCTGCGTCCTTAGCGTCTTCAAAATTTGTAGAAAACTTAAGGCGACCAGCGCTAATTTCTTTCGCCAATAACTCTTCGAGGTCTGGTTCATAGAATGGAACCTTGCCCTTAATTAGCGAATCAATCTTTCCTTGATCGACATCAATGCCGATTACATCAAATCCCATTGAGGCAACGCAGGCTGCATGGGTCGCACCAAGATACCCAGTGCCTATTACGGAAACTTTAAGCGTCACCTGCCCGATATTAGTGGGGGTTCGCGATACCTTTTAACTGTTATGAGTAGCGTCTATCCAGGTGTGAGCGTTGTCTTGCCTATTCTCAATGAAGAACGCGACCTAGCACCCAGTATTGAGTCGATTCTCAAGCAAGATTATCCGGGCGAATTTGAAGTGATACTGGCGCTTGGCCCATCAAAAGATCGCACAAATGAAATTGCAAAAAAACTTCATGAAAAAGATGCAAGAGTTATTTTGGTTGATAACCCAACTGGCAGAACTGCCAGCGGATTGAATGCGGCAATTGCAAAAGCTAAGCATCCAATTATTTCGCGAATTGATGGCCATGCAGAAATTTCAAATACTTATTTAAAGAGCGCTGTAGAAATTATGCAAAGAACCGACGCGGTAAATGTTGGTGGAATTATGGCGGCAGTCGGTAAAACAAATTTTGAAAAAGCAGTAGCAACTGCAATGCGCTCGCCACTTGGCGTTGGCGCATCGCGCTTTCACACGGGTGGCAAAGCTGGCCCAGCCGATACCGTTTACTTGGGAACATTTAAAAAAGATGCGTTAGTCGCAGCGGGTGGTTATGATGAAAGATTCACTCGCGCCCAAGATTGGGAGTTAAATTATCGCCTTCGCAAAAATGGTGGGGTGGTTTGGTTTGATCCTTCACTTTTAGTTACCTATCGGCCGCGCTCTTCAATAAGGAAGCTAGCTAAACAATATTTCCAATATGGCACATGGCGTCGCGCTGTTTCCCGAAGCCACAAGGGCACCGCAAACTTCAGATATTTAGCCCCACCAACGGCAGTTCTAATTAATGCGCTCTCATTAATTTTAGGTGTGACGATTTCGCCTATTTTCTTAGCGCCATTAATTGCCTACTTGGTTTTAGTTGTTTTAGGTTCACTTGCAATCGGAAAGAGCGCTCTTGAGCGAATTTATCTTCCAGTCGTACTAGCAACCATGCATATGGTCTGGGGAGTTGGTTATTTATTTTCACCGAAGAATTTAGTTGATAGCGTCGATATTAATGAAGCGGTATAAAAAAGCTTTAGCGATAACTTCACTCACCCTTCTCTCAATTGCTACAACATTAAATTCTGCAATTGCAGTTCCACCCTCATTTACCTTTACGGGATCTGGATATGGCCATGGCGTTGGATTAAGCCAAATCGGCGCAAAGGGACAGGCGCTTGAAGGTAAGAGCGCGAGCGCAATTCTTACTTACTACTTCCCAGGTGCGAGCATTACTCCAGTTATAGATGCAGCTCCAATTCGCGTTAACACTGCTCATCAAATTACGAGCGCAACATTTTCAATTGTTAACCAATCACCAAGTACCCCAGCAGGAATTAACCTAACAAATTTAGGTGATGACAATGCGCCAACAACTTTGATTAATAACCCAATTAAATTTACGCTAAACGGAAAGCTAATTACAGCGGTTTCAAAGAGCAGAGTGCTTGGAACTTCAAGTCTCTGGTCGATGACTCTCTCTTCGCCTACCTCATACCTTGTTCAAAACGTTTCTGGGAAAACCATCAAATTAAAGTATGGCTCCATTCAATTAAAACCTGTCCCTGTGACTGGCAAGGGCTCGCTAATTGAAATCTCTGACACCATGCAATTACATGATGAATACTTGTATGGAATAAGTGAAGTCCCATCCATGTGGCCAGCTGCTGCTCTTCAAGCACAGGCAATAACTGCACGCACATATGCAATGAGTCGCCTCGGAATCATGCGCCCAGATTGTGACTGCAATGTATATGCCACTAAATATGACCAGGTTTATGGTGGCTATGCCAAAGAGTTAGAACCTAAATATGGGGCGCTTTGGCGCGCTGCGGTAGATGCAACAAAGGTTGATGATCAAAGTGGATATGCCATTACTTTTAATGATCTTCCAATCAACGTTTATTTCTTCTCATCGAGCGGCGGGCAAACTCAGCGTTCGATTGATGTTTGGGGAACAGATATTCCATATTTAGTAAGCGTCCCAGATCCTTGGTCGCTAGATAAAAAATTAAATCCAAGCTATGCCAAGTGGGTCCGAGTAATTCCGCAGGATGTAATGGCAAGCGCTTTTAAATTGCCAGATGTAGCAAGTTTTGAAATAAATTCAAGAACAAAAACTGGAAGCGTATTAAAGATTACTGCCACATCAAGTTCTGGATTTAAAAAGACTTTATCGGTCGGCGCATTTAAAACTGCCGTAAAATTACCTTCTTCTTGGTTTAATTAAACTAGTTTGCGTGGAGAACGGAATTTAGCCCGCCCCAATCGCCAGTCTTTGGCATAGCTTCAAGAGCGCCACTTTGAGAATTGCGACGGAAGAGCAGATTATTTGCGCCGCTAAGTTCGCGAGCTTTAACTGTTGAGCCATCCGGCAATTTAATCTTTGAACCAGCTGTTATGTAAACGCCAGATTCAACGACGCAATCATTTCCAAGTGAAATTCCAAGACCCGCATTTGCACCAAGAAGCGAGCGCTCACCAATTGATATAACTTCTTTTCCACCACCAGAGAGCGTTCCCATAATTGAAGCTCCACCACCAATATCAGAACCATCGCCGACAACAACGCCAGCAGAGATGCGACCTTCAACCATAGATTTACCTAAGGTGCCGGCATTAAAGTTAACAAATCCTTCATGCATGATTGTTGTGCCAGATGCAAGATGTGCACCTAGTCGAACGCGATCTGCATCTGCAATTCGAACTCCTTCTGGAACAACGTAATCAACCATGCGCGGAAACTTATCGACGCCAAATACTGTTACATTTCCAAACTTTGCTCGAAGAAGAGGGCCAACTTCATTAAATGTAGCGACTGAACATGGACCGGCTGAAGTCCAAACTACGTTATTTAATATTCCAAATATGCCATCAAGATTTAAACCATGTGGTTTTACTAAACGATGAGAAAGTAAATGGAGGCGAAGATATGCATCGCTCACATCTTTTGGCGCATCAACTAAATTAATTACAACTTTCACAGCCTTCTTTGAGACTTGTCGAATATCGTCTTGACCTTCAAAGTTCGAGAGATCAGGAGCGGTTGATGGCTCACCTAACCCTAGTGTGTGATACCAAGTATCTAAAACATCGCCATTCTTTGCGATTGAGGCAATGCCATATCCAAATGCGCTTGTTGCGACCATGGGGTAACGCTATCAAAGCCTTAGACTTACATGTTATGAAGAAGTTTCTCGCTACCAAGGATGTTAGATGAGAGTAGCCGTTTACTGTTCATCATCAGCCAATATCGAGAAGCGATACGTTGATTTAGCTTTCGACCTCGGTACTGCCCTCGCATTAAATAGCGTTGATTTGGTTTGGGGTGGTGGGCAAGTTTCCATGATGGGCGCTGTTGCGAAAGCGGTTCGCCAAGGTGGACGGAAAACTTATGGAGTTATTCCAGAGCATTTAACTAATCTTGAGTTATCTGATCCAGAATCAGATGAGATGTTCATAGTTGACACGATGCGAAATCGCAAACAAAAGATGGATGATTTATCCGATGCCTTCATTGTTCTTCCTGGCGGAATTGGAACTTTGGAAGAATTCTTTGAAATTTGGACCGCAAAGTATCTTGGCTTTCACAACAAGCCACTAGTTGTCTGCGATCCATATGGAGTTTACGCACAATTACGATTGGCGCTTGATTATTTAGTAGAACTAAATTTCATGAATCAAAAACAAGAAGGCAAAGTTATCTGGGTAGAAGATATTCCTAGCGCGTTAAAGGCTCTGGGGATCTAAGTATCAAAATGGGCGGAATCGCAGATCTTCTTGCCAGCCTTCCAGAAGAGGAACGCTTTATTCTTTCGATGCATTATTTAAAAGGAATGAGTGAGAAAGAGATTGCCGAAACTTTGGGAGTGCCTGAACGGGCGGTAGCTTCCGTTATCACGAGTGGCAAGGCTCGTCTAATTTCCGCGTTAAATGAGGGTAAGAAGTAGGACCAAATCCAATTTCTCATCTGGGCGATTTTTTTGCGATAATTACGCCCCTCACAATGTAAAAGTTGTGAGAAACGAAAAGTTAGAAGCCTTACCCCGAAGGAGCAACACAATGGCAGCTATGAAACCTCGAACTGGCGATGGACCAATGGAAGTCACCAAGGAGG
>CAYPMF010000023.1:0-12190 GCA_964411805.1 uncultured Actinomycetes bacterium
AGGGGGACCTTGTGGGAGAGTAGATCGCTGCCGGACATTATTAAAAAAAGGAACCTCACCTTGGTTTTTATCAAGGTGAGGTTCCTTTTTTATTTCCACAGATTACTTCTATTCACAAAATTTTTGGATTAAAAATATTTATTTAAATTTTAATTTAATGCTACGTTCATGACTAAGAAAATTAGATTGAAAGATAAATCCAAGAAGATTTCAAATGAATTTGAACCAATAAACGAGGTCTATTTGGTAGGTCGAGTTACTTCAAAGACCGGCCAGAAGAAATTACCAAGTGGTGATTTAGTAAATGAATTTAGAATAGTAATCGATAGGCCTGGTAAGGCGGGTTCTATAGACACTATTGATATCGCTGCCTGGAAATCGGAGTTGAGAAAGCGAATCGATTTACTCGAAATAGAGAGCTGGGTTGAAGTTAAGGGAAGCGTTCGCAGGCGTTTTTGGCAGAGCCCCAAGGGTTTAGCTAGCCGCTGGCAGGTTGAAGCTAGTCAAATTCGAAGGCTCTAAGGGCGCAGTTTTCCGCCTCGTAACTAGTAGGTTTGGCCCATGGAAGAGAACTCTTTATCTGTAGGTGCCGGCTTGGATGAGATCAAGAATCGAATCTCTACTATTCAAGAGAAGGCTCTTGATTCGCATCCTGGAGAATATGAAGAGATTTTCCAAGAACTAAACCGTTCCTTAAATGAAATTGATGGAATTTAATTAAAGAGTTTTGATTGAAAACTCGACTTGATTCTGAACTTGTGCGCAGGGGACTGGCAAGATCTAGAGAAAATGCTGCGGATTTAATTGAATCGCGTTCGGTTTTAGTCGGAGGAATTCCAGCGACTAAGCCTGCAACTCAAGTTGATGCACAAACTTCAATTACATTGCAAGGTGAGCGTGATGATTTTGTCTCGCGTGGTGGCCATAAATTAGCAGGCGCACTAGATGCTTTTCCATCAATAAAAATTGAAGGGCGAAGGGCTTTAGATGCAGGAGCTTCAACAGGTGGATTCACTGATGTTCTTTTAAAACGTGGGGCGAGTGAAGTTATTGCTGTTGATGTTGGTTATGGGCAACTTGCTTGGGAAATTCGAAATAATCCAAAAGTTAAAATTCTCGATCGTACAAATGTCCGGCATTTAACGATTGAGCAAGTTGGCGATCCAGTTGATTTAATTGTTGCTGATCTCTCCTTTATTTCGTTGACCTTAGTTTTACCAGCTTTAGCGGCGGTAGCTAAAACTTCTGCAGATTATTTGGTAATGGTTAAACCACAATTCGAAGTTGGTAGGGAGAAACTAGGAGCAGGTGGGGTTGTCCGTGACGCACATTTGCGTAAAGCTGCAGTTCAAGAGGTCGCCGATGTTGCCTACGATATGGGGCTGGGATGTGAAGGTGTAGTGGCAAGTTCGCTACCAGGTCCTTCTGGAAATGTTGAATACTTTTTATGGCTGAAGAAAGGTGCGCAAGAATTGAAGGAATCAGATTTGGATCTTGCACTTTCTGAAGGTCCGCAATGAAGAATCTACTTATAGTTGTTCATCCAGAACGCGACGAGGCAATCTCTCTTGGTTCTGAGTTGGCGAAAATTGCAGTCGGTAAAGGTTTTTCGGTCTATTCAAATCGTTCTGATCTTCTTGCTGGCGTTGCAGAATATAAAACAGATTTGGATTTGGTTGGTGTAGTTGTATTTGGGGGAGATGGAACAATCCTTAGAGCGGCTGAGATTGCCCATGGCACGAACGCTCCGATTATTGGCATCAATATGGGGAAAGTTGGTTTTTTAGCCGAGATTTCGAATCCATCACTCGATGAGGTTATTTCTTCCATTGAATCTGGAAAAGTTGTTGTTGAACCTAGATTAACAATTGCATACAAAATCTTTCGTGGTGAAAATGAGATTGCAAATGGTTGGGCGCTAAATGAAGTAGTTGTAGAACGAAGCGA
Organism: uncultured Actinomycetes bacterium; assembly: GCA_964411805.1. GTDB lineage: Bacteria > Actinomycetota > Actinomycetes > Nanopelagicales > Nanopelagicaceae > AAA044-D11. Next base: position 1,948 of record CAYPMF010000023.1, read on the forward strand.
AACATCAATGTTAGAACTCTTTGTTCAAATTGATAATCGCCCGCTTTCTAGGTGGGGATGTGATGCAGTTATTTGTGCGACGCCAACTGGTTCAACGGCATATGCATTCTCTGCAGGAGGTCCACTTGTCTGGCCAGAAGTTGATGCAATTGTTTTATTACCGCTAGCAGCTCACGCGCTGTTCTCTGACCCAATGGTTGTATCTCCAAATTCAACAGTTGTAATCGATATTGAGTCTGAAAAGGCTGAGATTTCAGCAGATGGAATTCGAAAGGTAAAGCTTGTTGAAGGAGATCGAGTAGTAATAACAAAGGACCCTTGGCGCGTTAAATTAGCTCATATTGATGACTCTGTTTTCACCGACAGGCTAGTAGCAAAATTTAAACTTCCAATTGAAGGTTGGCGCGGTGAACGAAAGAAGTAAATTAGTAAGTATTCAAATAAAAAATTTGGGTGTAATTGAAGCTGCTAATTTAAATTTTTCTAAAGGTTTGACGGTATTGACGGGCGAAACAGGTGCTGGCAAAACTATGGTCTTAACAGCCCTGTCACTCATTCTAGGTGGCAAGGCAGAACAGAGATTGGTTCGGGCTGGATCCGATCGCCTACTTGTTGCAGCAGAATTTGAAGTCGACGAAGAGTTAACACGAATAGTCGAAGAGCTTGGTGGCGCAATAGAAGATGGCCTCCTTTTGATAACTCGAATAGTTACAAGTGACGGAAAGAGTAAGGCGACTCTCGGCGGTGCACCTGTTACTGCTGGAGTTTTAACAAACATTGGCGAATTATTGGTGGAGATTCACGCCCAAAGTTCTTCTCAGAGATTATCAAAGGAAAATGTGCAAAGAGATTTGCTCGATCGTTTTGCAAATAATTCAGAATTAAAAGAGAAATATCAGTTTCAATTAGGCAAATTTAGAGAGGCTCAATCTAAAGTTTCTGATCTCGAAAGTTCTTTAAAGAACCGGGATGCGGAAATTTCCCGTCTCCAAGAGCTTGCTGCTTTAGTGAAGAAATTTGAAATTACACCAAATGTTTATGATGAAATTAATAATGAAATATCTAGGCTCGAAGCTGTAGAGGATTTGAATCGTTCTGTATCTGGAGCGCTTGAGGTTTTGAACAATGAAGACTCAAACATTGGGATGAGTCTACGAGCTGCCACGAAGTCACTTAACCTTGGCAAAAACTTGGATAAAGATCTTGCTCTATTAGCATCTGAATTTTCTCAAGGAGTCCAAAGTATTGAGTCTGTAATTTCAGATTTAGAGCGATATAAATCTAAATTAAATGCTGATCCTATTAGATTTGATTATTTGCAGAGTCGCAAGGCCGAATTAAATGGACTTTTCAAAAAATATGGTTCGGGGGAAGATAAAAACACCGCAATAAATGAACTTTTAGAGAAATCTAGATCAGCAGAGGAGCAGATTGCCGACTTGAGTGGCGGCGATGATCGATTGGCTGAATTAAAGAAATCTCTTGAATTGGAATTTAAAAATGTGGTGGCTGCCGCTACAGCCCTATCTGAAAATAGAATTTCTACTGCCGAAAAGATATCCAAGAGCATCACCAATGAATTAGCTGAATTATCTCTTGCCGGTGCAATTTTTGAAATCGAAGTTTCAACTCCGAGAGAAATTTCAGATAAAGATCTTACAATTTCAGGTATTGATTCAATCAACTACAACTTTGCAAGCCATAAATCAGCCAAATTGGCTCCTTTATCAAAGAGCGCATCTGGTGGAGAACTTTCCAGAGTTATGTTGGCCCTTGAAGTTGTTCTATCCAAAACAAGCGAGATGGGGACTTATATATTTGATGAAGTTGATTCTGGCGTTGGCGGTAAGGCAGCGATTGAAGTAGGTAAAAAACTTGCCAAAGTCGCGTTAAATTCACAGGTAATAGTTGTTACACATCTACCGCAGGTAGCAGCTTGGGCAGAGAACCACTTTGTTGTTAGAAAGAGCGATAAGGGTGATTTTGTTGAAAGTTCTGTTCTCTTAGTCCAAGGTGAAGATAGGAAAATTGAGATTGCGAGACTTCTCAGCGGTCAGGATGAATCTGAAAGCGCTCGAGAACACGCTGGTGAGTTATTAGACCTGGTGGTCAATTCAGCGTTAAGATAGTTCTCCGTGAGTAACCACGTAACCAAGCATTTATTCGTTACAGGTGGTGTCGCCTCAAGTTTAGGCAAAGGTCTCACAGCATCTAGTCTCGGTAGGCTCTTAACCCTCAGAGGTTTTAGAGTAACAATGCAAAAATTGGATCCATATATAAATGTTGATCCAGGAACAATGAATCCATTCCAACACGGTGAAGTTTTTGTAACGGATGATGGAGCGGAAACTGATTTAGATATCGGCCATTATGAGAGATTTTTAAATCGCAATTTACATGGCTCGGCAAATGTCACTACAGGTCAGGTCTATTCAAATGTTATAGCTAAAGAAAGACGTGGCGAATATCTTGGGGATACCGTTCAGGTAATTCCACATATCACTAATGAAATTAAAGAACGCATGCGAGCGATGGCTGGCCCAGATATCGATATCGTAATTACTGAAATTGGTGGAACGGTCGGCGATATTGAATCTCAACCATTTTTAGAAGCGGCTCGTCAAATGCGCCGAGACGTTGGAAGAGAGAATGTTTTTTATTTACACGTATCTCTAGTTCCTTATATCGGACCATCTGGGGAGTTGAAGACGAAACCAACGCAACATAGCGTTGCTGCCTTACGTTCAATCGGTATAGCGCCAGACGCAGTTGTCATCCGTTCGGATCGAAACATTCCAGAAAATATAAAGCGCAAAATCTCCAGCATGTGCGACGTCGATGTTGAAGCTGTCGTGGCTGCGGTAGATGCTCCTTCGATTTATGACATACCAAAGGTCTTATTTTCCGAAGGTTTAGATTCATATGTTATTAAGAGACTTGGCATGCCCGATAAGGAAATTAAATGGGGCGATTGGGATGATTTACTTAAAAGAGTTCATAATCCTAAGCATGAAGTAACCATTGGATTAGTCGGAAAATATGTTGATTTACCTGATGCCTATCTGTCAGTGACCGAGGCACTTCGTTCAGGGGGATTTGCAAACGAAACTAAGGTAAATATTAAATGGGTACCAAGTGATGATTGTGAATCCGATTCTGGAGCAAGTAGCGCCTTAGCTGGTTTAGATGGAATTTGCGTTCCAGGCGGATTTGGAGTTCGTGGCATTGAAGGAAAAGTTGGGGCTTTAAAATTTGCACGCGAAAATAAAATTCCTGCGCTAGGACTCTGTTTAGGTTTGCAGTGCATGGTAATTGAAGCGGCACGCAACCTTGCGAATATAAAAGATGCGAACTCTGCAGAGTTTGAACCAAACTCACCAGCACCAGTTATATCAACTATGGCAAGTCAAGAGGATATTGTTTCTGGCAAAGGTGATCTTGGTGGAACGATGCGCCTAGGGCTTTATCCAGCGAAGTTAGAGAGCGGCTCGATTGTTACCAAACTTTATGGTTCGCAAAATATCGAAGAACGTCATCGCCATCGATATGAGGTAAATAATGATTACCGCGAACAGATTGCAAATGGTGGTTTGATTTTTTCAGGAACTTCACCCGATGGCCACTTGGTTGAGTTTGTGGAACTTAGTGAGTCGGATCATCCGTTCTATGTAGGAACACAAGCGCACCCAGAATTCCTATCAAGACCCAATAAAGCACACCCACTTTTCGCTGGTTTAATCGCTGCTTCGCTCAAACGCCATGCGCGATGAGATTTCTGAATTTCTAACTCACCTTTCTATCGAGAAGGGCCTTGCAAAGAACACGGTTGCTGCTTACCAAAGTGACCTCGATCGATACTTTGAAATATCTCAAGAGGTGAAACTAAGCGAAGAATCACTTAACTCCTTTGTTGCCCATGAGCGAAAATCGGGAAAGGCTGAGTCCTCAATTGCCCGGGAAGTTGTAACGCTACGTAATTTTGCTGCATTTATCGCCAAAGAAAAGGGCATTGCAAACGAAATAGCAAAATTTTCACCACCTAAAACTGCCAAGCGGTTGCCAAAGGCTTTGCCATTTTCAACGATTGAAAAGATACTTAATCTCTATGAAAATGCAGAAAACGTCTATGAAGTGCGTGACCGTGCTGTTCTCGAAGTACTCTATTCTGCAGGACTTCGAATCAGTGAATTAACATCGTTAAATATTGATTCGTTAAAAGATTTAAAAACTTCTAGAACGATTAAAGTTGTTGGCAAGGGGAGTAAAGAACGTGTCGTTCCAGTTGGGGAACCGGCAGTTAGGGCGCTTGAAAACTATTTAGTGAGAGGCAGAAGAGCTTTAGTTAAGCGCGAAACAGAAAGGGCGCTATTTTTAAATTCGCGCGGATCAAGAATGAGTAGACAAAGTGTTTGGCAATCGATTCAAGATGCTTCCCAAAAAGCTGGAGTTAGCGAACACCTTTCACCACACACGTTTCGCCATTCATTTGCAACTCATTTACTTGATGGCGGAGCCGATATTCGAGTAGTTCAAGAATTGTTAGGGCATTCAAGTGTTACTACAACGCAGATTTACACTCTCGTCACAATAGATAAATTGCGCGAAAGTTATTCAGTTGCACATCCGCGTGCGAAGTGATTATTTACCGCGCAATTTTCTTGCAATGATGCTTTGATCGCCCTTATTTTCTAAATCCGCAATAACAATTGCAACCGCTTCACGAACTATTCGACCACGATCAACTGCTAATCCAAGATCACCACGGAGTGCGATGCGTGCCTGTTCTAAATCATAAAGTTCTTCTGGTGACATGTATACAGTAATTTTTTCATCGTGGCGTTCACGACCAGATGGTGCGCGGTCAAAAGAATTTACTCTACGTCGTTGCGTCTGTCTTACAGCACGCTTATTTGCCGAGGCTGTTGAAGTAGGTGCTACTGAAATTTCATTCTCTGGTTCAACAGGATTTGGAACCGCGGCCAGAGTTGTTGTCTGGCGAAATAGTTCATCTGCGCCTGGTAAAGAAACTCTACGACTCATTTTGCGCCTCCTCGGAAAATTAACTCTCTTGCAAGTCTGCGGTATGAATTTGCGCCGAGGGAGGAGCTTGCATAAGTAGTTACTGGTTCACCTTTTACATTTGATTCTGAAAATCTAATACTTCGCGAGATTGTCGTATCGAGAAGATCTTTCGGAAATTCATTGCTGATTAACTCTAATACTTCACGAGCATGTGCAGTTTTGCGATCAAACATCGTTGCAAGAATACCTATGATTTCCAAAGAAGGATTGGTATTTCCCTTTACTTTTTCTATAGTTTCACGAACTAAACCAAGCCCCAGAACTGCGAAATACTCACATTCAAGTGGAATTAATACGCCATTTGAGGCAGTTAGAGCGTTAACAGTCAAAGTTCCAAGCGAAGGAGAGCAATCAATCAAGATGTCATCATAACTATCCATTACCGGTTCTAAAATTTTGCGGAGTTTATGTTCTTTTGCAATTTCAGATACGAATGCGGCATCGGCAGCAGCTAAATCTTTATGTCCACGAATGAAATCAAGACCTGGAACATTAGATTTTAAAATATATTCATTTACATTTGCTGAAGAATCATTTAACAAATACCAAATTGAGCCATATTGCTCTTTCAATTGCATTGGCTTAATACCAAGACCGGTTGTCATACTTGCTTGTGAGTCAAAATCGATAAGCAGAACGCGTCTACCAATTTCAGCGAGTGCAGCCCCAAGATTAATTGTGCTGGTTGTTTTCCCGACGCCACCCTTTTGGTTCACAATAGAAATCACTCTTGCGCGCCCTGGTTCTGGAGCTTTTTTAACTTCTGGGAACTCGAAAGTTTTTCTACCTAAAACGCTAGCGGTTGTAGCCAGCTCCTCATCTCGCAATGTCGATTTAGCGCTTAAGCGAGATGTCTGCGTATTTCCTTTTGCCATGTGCCGGACAATACGGCGGTGCGATTACCAACTCAAGGAAGCATGAAGTAAGTTTTGCGCGTGTCGGAATCCAATATTGAAGTTACGCCAGTTGCTGGCGAGGGTGATAGCGCCCCGGGATTTTCAGTTCACCTAGATAATTTTGAAGGCCCATTTGATTTATTACTCCAATTAATTTCACGTCACAAAATGGATGTGACTGAGGTCGCTTTAGGCGTCGTAACCGATGAATTTATCTCCTACATTCGAAGTCTTGAGAGCGCTTGGGATTTAGATCAAGCAACAGAATTCCTTGTCGTTGCCGCGACTCTCTTAGATTTGAAGGCTGCCAAACTTCTTCCTTCTGGCGAGGTTGAAGATGAAGGCGATTTGGCGCTTCTAGAAGCGCGCGATCTACTGTTTGCCAGACTTCTTCAGTACCGCGCCTTTAAAGAGATTGCTTCAATATTTAATGATCGAATCTCAAGGCAGGAGAGAACATTCCCTCGACTAGTTGCTTTAGATCCAAAGTTCGCAGAGCTACTGCCTGAGGTGTTAATTGGGGTATCTCCAGCTCGCTTTGCAGCAATAGCGCAGAGAGTTCTCTCGCCAAAAATTCCACCGACCGTTGGTATTGAGCATATCCACCGACCGCTTGTTAGCGTAGCCGAAGAGGCTGCATATATGGTGGAGGAGCTCCGAAAAAACGGCCGTGCAACCTTTAGACATTTGATTGCTGGTGCAACAGATACCCTCGTAGTTGTAGCTCGCTTCCTTGGACTTTTAGAGCTTTACCGTGAAGGCGTAGTGCGATTTGAGCAAGTTGCAGCGTTGGGAGAGCTACAAATTACCTGGATTGGTAGCGCTGCGGGTGAAATTGAAGTTAGCGATGAGTTTGATATACCTCAAGAACAAGTAGAGACAGATGGAGATGAGAATGTCTAATTCGGATGTGAAACGATCAATTGAAGCGATATTAATGGTCGTTGATGAGCCAATCAATGAAGTTGTGCTGGCTCAGATTACAGAGACGCCTACTGAAGAAATCAAGGCAGCTTTAGCTGAATTGGCAAGCAGTTATGAAAGTGAGGGAAGAGGCTTTGAGCTTCGCCAAGTTGCCGGTGGATGGCGCTTTTATAGCCACCCTGATATGGCTGCAATGGTCGAAAAATTCGTCTTGGACGGACAACAGGCGAAATTAACCCAAGCCGCTCTCGAGACTCTAGCGGTAATTGCCTACAAGCAACCAGTGTCGAGAGCAAGAGTTTCAGCGATACGCGGCGTAAATGTTGAAGCGGTTATGAAAACCCTCGTGACCCGTGGATTGGTCGAGGAATCAGGCGTCGAAAATGAGACTGGGGCGATTCTCTATAAAACCACTTCGTTCTTTCTTGAAAAAATTGGCCTAAATTCAGTTGAAGATCTACCTGCGTTAGCTCCGTTCCTACCCGATATTGATGGGCTAGACGAAGTTCTCTCCTCATTAACCGAATAATTTAATAGGCGATACCCTCTGCTAATGGCAGAGATGCGCTTACAAAAATTTTTAGCCGAAGCTGGAATTGCTTCTAGGCGAGCAAGTGAAGAATTAATTTTGGATGGTCGAGTATCAATCGACGGTGTTCAGGTAAAAGTTCTGGGAAGCAAGGTAGATCCTGAAATCTCTACAGTTAAGGTTGATGGTGAAACAATAAGATTAAAAAAGACTAAGATTTACCTCGCTTTCTATAAACCAAGAGGGATTTTGTCCACCATGTCCGACCCAGATTCCAGGCCTTCATTAGGCGATTATTTTAAGGATTATGGCTCCAGACTTTTTCATATTGGCCGCTTGGATAAGGAATCTGAAGGGCTAATTCTGCTCACAAACGATGGCGATCTCACTCATCGAGCAACACATCCTTCCTATGGCCTTAATAAGAAATATCTAGTCGAGATTGATGGAGTTCTAGAGAAGAGCGAGGAGGCGTCGATCCTAAAGGGGATCGAGTTGGAAGACGGGCTTGCAAAGGCTGACTCACTAATCAAGATTCGCGAGACTAAAAATGAGAGCTCTTGGTATGAGGTAGTAATTCATGAAGGGCGCTATCACATCGTCCGTCGTATCTTTGAAGAGCTGGGGCATCCGGTACTCCAACTGATTCGAACTAACTTCGGTCCTATTGGAATCGGGGAGTTAAAACCTGGTCGATTTCGCCATCTAAATGAGGTCGAGGTTGAAAATCTATTTAACGTTTTAGCTATAAGTCGATAAATACTTTTTAGGTCTATCGATATGTCGATAAAGCATTTTTCATGATTCACTACTTTTGTCGATAAATTGCTAATAGCGAGCGTAAATAATGGTCGTTTTATCGACTAATGGACTTTCGAGACGGTTCTCCAAAATGTCGACAAACGATAAATCGACTTTTTGAATATAACTTTATCGATTTATAGGAAAAACGACTTGCCGTTTTATATCCATTCATAGTTTTTCGCTTACCAGTAAAATTTAACAATGAAGGTAAGGGCGATCCGCGGAGCGACAACTGTTGAGAGCGATACCAAAGCGGCAATCGAAGGTGCAGTCGTTGAGCTGATAAAGGCTCTCCTCGAAAAGAACGAACTTATCGAAGAAGATTTGATTTCGATCCTTTTCACAGCGACGCCTGATTTAACCTCTGAATTTCCAGCCACGGCAGCTAGAAGGGCAGGGCTTTCAGACACTCCACTGATTTGCGCCCAGGAGCTAGATATCAACGGTGCGCTACCTAAAACTATTAGGGTGATGGTTCATGCATATTCAAAACGCTCTAAGAGCGAAATTGAACATATTTACTTAAATGGAGCCGTTGTTTTGCGCAAAGATCTTAATCGATGAAGGTCAAGATTATTGGAGCGGGGCTGATTGGATCATCTATCGCTCTGCGTCTAAAGGAGTTGGGTCATCGTGTTTGGTTGGCAGATAGCGATGCAAAAAATCTTTCATTGGCTAAAGATTTAATCGCTAATTCTGAAAACGAACCAGAGTTCTTTGATTTGATAGTAATTGCAACTCCAATTTCAGCAATGAAAAGCGTTCTTTCTAACCTAAAAAACTATAACTCTGAGTCAACAGTTATAGATATTGGTGGTTTAAAATCTAAACTTATAGTTGAAGTTGAACAATTTCCAGATATAGCTCAAATTTATGTCTCTGCACATCCAATGGCTGGCAGGGAAGTAGGTGGTGCAAAAAGTGCAAGAGCGGATTTATTTGAAGGCCGCGCTTGGTTGCTATGTAAAACCCAAAGCACTCAATCAAAATCTATGGAAGTTGCAAAAAATTTAGGGAGCTTGTTGGGAGCCACGAGCTATGAAATTTCACCTGAAAAGCATGATCAGATAATTGCAGCGATCTCGCACATGCCTCAGCTTTTAAGTTCCGTTATGGGAGCTCTTTTAATTAGTGAAGACATCGATTCACTCAACTTCGCTGGTCAAGGATTAAGGGATATAACAAGGCTTGCCGATTCAGATTCCAATCTGTGGAGTGAGTTAATTCTTCAAAATAGCGCAGAGATTGCACCGAGAATTGAGCGTGCTATCGATTTGTTGAAGAAGTTACAAAACGATTTGTCGACTTCAAATCAAAGTGAAATAAAGAGTTTCTTTGACTCCGGTAAAGCTGGGCGGAGTCGAATTCCAGGGAAACATGGGGCAAAACCTCGAGATTATTTCTTTTTGCCAATAGTTATTGATGATAAGCCAGGACAGCTTGCCAAAATTTTTGATGAATGCGCAAATTGCAAGGTGAACGTAGAAGATCTTTCAATTGAACATAGTCCTAATCAAGAGAAAGGCCTCATTACTCTTGCACTTTCTGAATTAGATGCACGCAAATTGCAAGATCACATGAGAAAGAATGATTGGCAGACACAAGAGATTTATAGTTAAAAGCTTAAACCAATAGAATATCGGTATGAAAAATCTCGTCCTTGCTATCGATGGGCCGAGTGGATCAGGAAAATCGAGCACCGCAAAAGCAATTGCGATTAGAGCTAATTGGAAATATTTGGATACTGGTGCTCTTTATCGAGCAGCGACGTGGTTAGCTATTGAAAAGAATTTACAAAGCGCAAACGAAATATTAAATGCAGTAATAAGCTTAGCACGTTTACCTGTGCCTTGTTCAATTAAAAAAGTACTTGGCCAAACTCTAAATGCATAATCATCGCCACAGGTGCAATGCACAATCGTTTGACGCTCTTCGCTCTCTAATGTTTTTACTTCGGTTTCTAATACTGTTTCTAACATTTTATAAAATTAATAATAATAAGCTATAT
>CAYPMF010000024.1:0-11879 GCA_964411805.1 uncultured Actinomycetes bacterium
TTGTGCTTTATGAATCTCCCATTGCGAAGTTGCAATACCTGCATCCTTATTTGAATCTGAATAACCAAGCATTACTTCTTGAATATTCTCTCGTTTCTTAACAATCTCGCGATAAGAAGGAGTGCTTAGAAGCGCATCTAAAATTGAATCGGCGGCTTGAAGTTCTGCAACAGTTTCTAAAAGTGGCGCATATCCAATCAGGCCATTAAGACCTGCAAGATCACCCAATTTAACCGCAGCCAAAACATCCTCATGTGATTTGGTCATGGAAATTATGTAGGTCTCGATAACTTCTGGCCCAAATACTTCAATTAACTCTCTAATTGCAACAAAGGTATTAAAAGTTTTTGCTGGAATTCCTTCTAGCTTCTCAACTCCCACCTTTTCAATCTCTGCAAGGGCTGCATGATGGGCTTCGGAATGTTCGCGCACATCCATAGTTGCATGGGTTAGCCCAAATGAAGCAACGGTTCGAATTATTCGTTCCAGTAATCCATGAGCAATTAACTCGCCTTTATTTGCAAGTAAAGAACGTTGCATCATGGAGAGATCTTCTAAAAGTTGAGCTGTGTTTTGATAATCACGATTTTCAACATGTGGGCCACCTGCAGCATGGCGGCGCTGAGTGAGAATCAAACGATGGCGAATCGCAGTTGCCTTAAGGCGATAAGGCTCTTCGGCATTAATACGACGGAAGCGATCTTCAATCTCAGGAAGTAATGAGAGATCTTTCTCAACGGAGTCAACTAATTCTTTTGAAACGCCACTAATTCGAGTTGAGACTGATAACGCTTGGCGAAGTTCATCTAGCAAGACAAGCATTGCGCGAATGAAGTGGCCAGTTTGAAGAACGATTGCACTCTTTGTTACATCAGGAGTGATATTCGGATTTCCATCACGGTCGCCACCAATCCAAGTTCCAAAACTTAGCGGGCGAGCGGTTGGGGAAACTTTCACACCGAGACGCTCTAATTCTCTAGCAAAATCATCTAGTACATCAGGAATAGTTTTAATAAAGAGATCATCTAAATAGAAGAGCGCATTTACTGCTTCATCCAACGGTTCTGGTTGGCCTAAACGAAGTTCATCTGTTTCCCAAAGTAAATCAACAGTTTCAGATAGTTTGCGATCACGGCTTGGTGTTGGCTTCTCATCAAGCAATTGCGCAATCGTGTTCATCTTACTTAATACAGAACGACGAGCAGCTTCAGTTGGGTGTGCAGTAAAGACGGGACGAACTGCAAAGTGATCAACCCACTTCTGCACATCTTGTGTTGTGAAATCCTTATGATCATCCTTCGCTTCGATTATGCGATCAACTGCGCGCGATAACCAAGTTTGTCCTTCGTCGCGTTGATCTGCGAGAACTCTTGCGCGGTGAACTTGTTCTGCGATATTTGCCAGGTTGAAATAACTAGCAAAGGCGCGCACTAATTGGATGCTCTGTTTTTTATCTAAATTTTCCAGAGTTGCAGATCCGCTTCCTTCGCGGACTTCTTTTCTTACCTTCTCAACCAAATCGAGTAGCTCTTGGCTCTCTTGTCTAACTAAGGTCTGACCTAAGAGTTCTCCGAGTCGACGAACATCACTACGCAGGCTGGCATCATCAGCTGGGAAAGTTGCATCGCTCACTGGCTAATAATTGCAGGTAGTAAGCACCTGGCGCGAACTCGTAAAATTCTCCAGGTAAGCACCCCCTATCTATTCCAGATATGGGGTATTTGGCGTTGTAATGGAAAGGGGATGCGATGACGATTCGCGAAATTATCCCTGCCATTGATTTGATGGAGGTAGATTCAACTGCAATTGATGCAATTCGATCTCTCTTGATTGCTCGAAGCGCAACTGAAAATCCTTTATTAGTAATTGCGCCAAATTCTCGAATCGCAGATTTAATTAAGTCCGAGCTCTCTTCAATTATTGATACACCAATCACTGAATTTTTAGCCTGGGAAACTTTGCCGCACGAACGGCTAAGCCCTAAGAGCGATACCGTTACAAATCGATTAAAGGTTTTGAATTCTCTTAAAAGTCCAACGCCACCACAAATACTTTTAACTTCAATTCGTGGTTTGCTGCAACCCATTTCCAAATCGCTTGCGGATACCAAAATAATTAATTTGAAACCAAAAGATGAGATGGAGATGAATGAACTTCTCGCTCAATTGGTTTACTTTGGTTTCACGCGAACAGATTTAGTTGAACGCCGTGGCGACTTTGCGGTGCGTGGTGGAATCGTTGATTTATTTCCAGCAGATTTTGAACATCCAATCAGAATTGATTTCTTTGGTGATGAAATAGAAGACCTCGCTTACTTCACAGTGGCGGATCAAAGAACTTTTGAAAAAATTACTGAGGCAAAGATATTTCCAACCCGGGAGCTTCTCATCGATGAAGAGGTTAAAAAGAAGGCCATTTATTTAGCTGCAGAATTTCCCCAAGTTGCTGAATTAGCGGCCAAGATTTCCGAAGGCATCTATGTCGAAGGAATGGAATCGCTAATTGGGGCCCTCAAGAGCGATTTAACTTCTTTGATTGATTTGCTACCAAAGGAATATCAAGTAATAACTATTGACGAGGCAAGAACTATTTCGCGAGCCAAAGATTTAGTTGAGACTAATAAAGAGTTTTTAGAAGCTTCGTGGTCTTCGGCAGCACTCGGCGCGGATAGTCCAATTGATTTTGGTGTCGGCTATTTTCATTATCCAGATTTAAAGAATGCGCGAAGCAATTGGATTTCACTCAATCCTTATGGAGGTGAAACAGATCAGGAATATAAGGACTTTGTTGAAGTTAAGAATTATGCCGGCAAATTAGAGAGCGCTATCGAAGATATTGGCGCCTGGCATGCGGATAAGTTCAAAGTTTTATTTGTTGCGCAAGGACGAGGCATTGTTGAGAGATACCAAGATCTCTTTAAAGAAGCTGGAATCACTGGGATTGAGTATCAAGTTGCTGCGCTCGAACATGGCTTTATAAATGATAAATTAAAGGTTGTTCTATTAACAGAGAAAGATTTAAGCGGAGCTAAGAGCAACGATAAAGACGCGCCCAGAATGCCCTCTCGGCGAAAGAAAGCAATCGATCCTCTTGAATTGAAGATTGGCGATTATGTTGTGCACGAGCAACATGGCGTTGGAAAGTATGTTGAGTTAATTCAAAGAAACATTAATAGCGTAGAGCGCGAGTATTTAGTAATTGAATATGCGTCAGCTAAACGAGGCCAACCTGGCGATCGATTATTTGTACCAACCGATACCTTGGAGCAAGTAACAAAATATGTAGGTGGAGAAGCTCCAACACTTAACCGAATTGGTGGAAGTGATTGGCAAAATACCAAGCGCAGGGCCCGTAAAGCTGTAAAGCAAATTGCTGCTGAATTAATTCAACTCTATGCAGCACGTATGAGCGCACCAGGTTTTGCATTTTCGCCAGATAATGCTTGGCAACGCGAACTTGAAAGTGCCTTTACTTATGTGGAAACTGCAGATCAACTTTCAACAATTGAAGAAGTGAAACGAGATATGGAACAAGCGCATCCAATGGATCGAGTTGTTTGTGGAGATGTTGGTTACGGAAAAACTGAGATTGCAGTACGAGCTGCCTTTAAAGCTGTGCAAGATATGAAACAAGTTGCAGTCCTAGTTCCCACAACGCTCTTGGTTCAACAACATTTAAATACCTTTACAAATAGATATGCCGGATTTCCAATTCGGGTCGTTGGTTTATCAAGATTTAATACTGCAAAAGAAGCGACTGAAATTTTGGCGGGCCTAAAAAGTGGGGCGATAGATGTTGTAATCGGTACTCATCGCTTGCTCTCAAAAGATGTGGAATTTAAAGATCTTGGTCTAGTCATAGTTGATGAAGAACAGCGTTTTGGGGTGGAGCACAAAGAGGAGTTAAAGAAGGCGCGAACTAATGTGGATTTCTTATCGATGTCTGCAACGCCAATTCCAAGAACACTTGAGATGGCAATAACAGGCATTCGCGAAATGTCGAACATAACGACGCCGCCAGAAGAGCGCCATCCGGTTCTAACTTATGTAGGCCTTTATGATGAGAAACAAGTAGTGGCAGCTATTCATCGCGAGCTTCTTCGAGATGGCCAAGTCTTCTTTATACATAACCGAGTTGAAAGCATTGATGGCGTCGTTGGTCGACTGCAAAAATTATTGCCAGAAGCCAGAATTAGATATGCCCATGGTCAGATGGGCGAAAAACAATTAGAAGAAGTAATTTTGGCATTTTGGCAACGAGAATTTGATGTTCTTGTCTGCACCACAATTATTGAAAGTGGAATTGATATTCCAAATGCAAATACTTTAATCGTGGATCGTGCGGATGCGTTTGGTCTTTCACAGCTGCATCAATTGCGCGGTCGAGTCGGAAGATCGAGAGACCGCGCTTACGCATATTTCTTATATCCGGCGGATAAACCACTAACGGAAGTGGCGCACGATCGTTTAAAAACTATTGCCACAAATAGCGAACTGGGCGCAGGAATGCAGGTTGCACTTAAAGATTTAGAAATTCGTGGTGCTGGAAATTTATTGGGTGGAGAACAATCTGGACATATTGCGGAAGTTGGCTTTGATCTCTATATGCGTATGGTTGGCGAAGCGGTTTCAGAATTTAAGACGGGATTTATAAATGATGAGAAAGAAGAGATTGCCGAATGCAAAGTCGAACTTCCAATTACGGCTCATATTCCAACCGAATACATTTCTTCAGAACGACTTCGGTTGGATCTCTATCGCAGAATTGGCGATACCAAATCACCAGAGGAGTTGAAGGCAATCGAAGATGAAATGCGCGATCGCTTTGGAGAGCTGCCAGCCGAAGCAAAAACTTTGATGGATGTAGCGCAATTAAGAAATACCGCTAAAGAATTTTCACTTACTGAAGTTGTTCTCCAGGGCAAATATTTAAGACTTGCTCCATTGACTTTGCCCGAATCAGCTTCGCTTCGATTAAGTCGGGTCTACCCAGGCTCTCTAGTTAAGGCAGCATCGAATACTGTTTTAGTTGCGCGTAACACAGGGCCGAATTGGATAGATGAGACAGATGTAGGAGATACTTCGGTTCTTGCGTGGGCGAATGAAGTTTTAACAAGCATCGTAGCCCCGGTTAAAAATAGAAAAAAAGATTGAGGTTCGTGTGAAGCGTAAAGTTCTAGTTATCGTGGCAGTTGCATCTGCTCTACTCCTTTCTGGTTGTTCAAATGTGAATATGGCAGCAAAGGTAGGAAAGAAGGAGATCACAACTAAGGACGTGCAAACCTCAATAAATAACATTCTAAAAGAGCGTGCAAAGTTCGACACTTCAAGCAATACCAATATTGCAACGGGTGCACAGCTAAATATTTCAGTTCTTCAATTCCATCTTTATTCAGCTCTATTTGATGCAATTGCTGCGGGCGCAAAAATTCCAGTATCGGATGGCGATATTGCAAAGCAACGTGCAGCGCTAGTTGCTCAAGTTGGTTCTGAGGATAAGTTGCCGGTTGCGCTAGCAAACGCTTCAATCGCAGTTGAAGATTTCCCACGCTATCTTCGTTCAATTGTTATCGTTGCAAAGCTAAAGCAAGCTCTAGTAGCGGCTGGTGATACTTCAACTGATGGTAGCGGTTTGCAAAAAGTAATAATTGCTGCGGGCAAGCGAGAAGGCGTTGTCATTAACCCGCGCTACGGCGCTTGGGATGCAGAAGCTGGAACAATCAAGCAAGCTGCAGCGAATCCAGCAATTAAATAAATAAATAAATATGTCTGAACTACTTCGCTTACGTGAGGTAATGGACCGCCTTCGCTCGCCAAATGGTTGCCCTTGGGATGCGGAGCAGACTCATGAATCTCTTCTTAAATATTTATTGGAAGAGTCATATGAATTTATTGAATCAGTAGAAGAGAAAGATCGCGTTGCAATGCGCGAAGAGCTTGGCGACATACTCTTGCAGGTTTACTTCCATTCACGTATGGCCGAAGAAGATGGCGCAGATCCATTTGATATTGAAGATGTTGCAAAATT
This sequence comes from uncultured Actinomycetes bacterium, assembly GCA_964411805.1. Taxonomy (GTDB): domain Bacteria; phylum Actinomycetota; class Actinomycetes; order Nanopelagicales; family Nanopelagicaceae; genus AAA044-D11. The sequence continues at coordinate 6,028 of CAYPMF010000024.1, forward strand.
AGTTGCAGACAAGTTAGAACGCCGCCATCCACATGTCTTTGGTGATGTGAAAGTTTCTGGCACGGAAGAAGTTCTTGCAAATTGGGAGACTCAGAAAGCAGCAGAGAAAGGACGAACTTCTGCAATTGATGGCGTTCCACTTGCGCAACCAGCACTCCCGCTTGCAAATAAATTAATTTATAGAGCGGATAAATTTAATTACGATCTTCCAGTCGAACGACCTGTTAAAGTTGAAATTAAAGATGAAGGCGATTTAGGAAAGATTCTCTTGGGCATCATCGATCAAGCTGCCGAGAAGGGGTTAGACCCTGAAGCAGCGCTAAGAAGCGCTACTAAGGCGTATATCGAACGGCTTCGCGAATATGAGGCGGGCAAGAGCTCTTAAATTTCCCACTAGAATTGGACAATACAAAGTTGTGTGAAATTGAGTTCAAATTTATTTATAAGTAGGGATTGAGGAAACTGTGGCAATAATTGATTTAGTACACGCTCGTGAAATTTTAGATTCTCGCGGTAATCCAACAGTTGAAGTTGAAGTAGTTCTTGATGATGGCTCAAGCGCACGTGCTGCAGTTCCAAGTGGTGCTTCTACTGGCGCTTTTGAAGCCGTAGAACTTCGCGATGGAGATAAGAAGCGTTATCTCGGTAAGGGCGTTGAAAAAGCAGTTGCCTATGTAAATGATGAAATTGCTCCGGCAGTTTCTGGTTTTGATGCACAAGATCAACGTTTAATTGATCAAGAGATGTTGGATCTTGATGGCACAAAGAACAAGGGACGTATTGGCGCAAATGCAATTCTTGGCGTCTCACTTGCAACTGCCCGTGCAGCTGCAGAGAGCGCAGATCTTTCATTCTTCCGTTATATCGGTGGACCAACAGCTCACACGCTTCCTGTTCCAATGATGAATATTCTTAATGGCGGTGCACACGCAGATACAAATGTTGATATTCAAGAGTTTATGATCGCTCCAATTGGTGCAGAGACTTTTAAAGAGTCGCTTCGCTGGGGCGCTGAGGTTTATCACGCACTTAAGGATGTTCTTAAGAAGCGTGGTCTTGCAACTTCAATTGGCGACGAGGGCGGCTTTGCTCCGAACTTGGAATCAAACCGTGCAGCGCTTGATCTAATTTTGGAAGCAATTTCAAATGCTGGATTTAAGGCTGGCAAAGAGATTGCACTTGCTATGGATGTTGCAGCTACTGAATTCCATGAAGGTGGAAAGTATGACTTTGAAAGTTCAAAGCGTTCTGCTGATGAAATGATTGCTTATTACGCTGATCTTGTTAAGTCTTATCCACTTGTTTCAATCGAAGATCCACTAGATGAGGATGATTGGACTGGTTGGGCAAATATCACCAAAGAACTTGGAAATAAGGTTCAATTAGTTGGCGATGATTTATTCGTAACTAACCCAGAGCGCTTAGCCCGTGGAATTGGTGCAAACACTGCAAACGCCCTTCTAGTTAAGGTAAATCAAATTGGAACTCTAACTGAGACTATCGATGCAGTTTCACTTGCACACCGCAATGGATACCGCTCAATGATGTCTCACCGTTCAGGTGAAACTGAAGACACCACGATTGCTGATTTAGCTGTTGCACTTGAGTGCGGCCAAATTAAGACTGGTGCACCTGCACGTACTGAGCGCGTTGCGAAGTACAACCAACTACTTCGTATCGAAGAAGAACTTGGAGAGAGCGCACTCTATGCAGGTCGTAGCGCCTTCCCACGTTTCAACGCTTAATCATTAAATAATTAGCAGATGACTAATCGCAGCAAATCCCCTGAGGCAACTCGGGGGATTTCTGCTAAATGGATCCTTGCAGTTTCAATCTCATTCGTTTTGGTTTTAACAATTGCACCACCTCTTCAACGTTATTTCGCGCAACGTGCGCAGATAAGTTCACTTAAAAGTCAGATAACAGATGCAAAGAAATCTGTTGAGGATGCTAAAAAAGAGTTGGCAAAGTGGGATGACCCAACTTATGTTGCATCACAGGCGCGCACACGGTTGCACTTTGTATTTCCTGGTGAACGCCAATATGCAGTTACCGGTCTGCCTGATAACCAAAATAAGGGTGAAGGCGCAGCAACTCAAGTTTCCAATCAAATTCCTTCAGGCCTACCTTGGTATAGCCGCTTAGTTGCATCAATAACAGAAACAAATGCAACCAAGTAATAAACCAACTGCAGAAGACTTAAGGGTTATTGAAACTCAATTAGGTCGTACTCCACGCGATGTTTATCGAATTGCATATCGCTGTCCGTGTGGAAATCCAGCGGTAGTTGAAACGCCGCCAAGGCTTACGGATGGCACGCCATTTCCAACTTTTTATTACGCAACTTGTCCACGATTAACTGCAGCAATCTCAACTTTAGAAACAACCGGAATGATGGCGGAAATGGAAGGTCGACTTAAAACCGATCCCGAATTGGCTGGTGCATATAAAGCAGCTCATGATGATTATGAAGCAGCGCGCGATGCACTTGGAATTGATGTTCCGGAGGTAAAAGGAATAACTGCTGGCGGAATGCCAGATCGAGTTAAGTGTTTACATTCACTAATTGCACACTCACTTGCAGCTGGTGAAGGAGTTAATCCACTTGGCGATGAAGCGCTAGCTGCACTTCCAAAATGGTGGGTCAATGAACACTGTCGTTAAAAGATAGGATTGAATAATGTCACGAGTAGCGGCCATTGATTGCGGAACTAATTCAATTCGTTTATTAGTCGCAGATATCTCTGATGGAAACTTCCGCGAGATTGCCCGCGAGATGGAGATTGTTCGTCTAGGGCAAGGCGTTGATGCCACTGGCCAATTTGATCCAGAAGCTATAGATCGCACACTTGCTGCCACTAGAAAGTACGCTGAAATTATTAAGAGTAAGGGCGCTGAAAAGATTCGTTTCTGTGCGACAAGCGCAACCAGAGATGCAACTAATCGGGAACTATTTATCAATGGCGTTCGCGAAATTCTTGGGATTGAACCAGAAGTTATTCCTGGAACTGAGGAAGCAGCGCTCTCATTTATGGGCGCAACTAAAGAGTTAAAACATGCCGAGACGCCATATCTTGTTGTTGATATTGGTGGAGGATCAACTGAATTTGTATTAGGTGAGGCAGAAGTTAAATATGCAAAGAGTGTGAATATCGGTTGCGTTCGTATGTCAGAGCGCCACTTAAAGGTGCAACCACCTAAGCCTCTTGATGTGCAGAATGCAATCACTGATATTGATACCGCTATTTACGAAGCTTCGCATATCGTTCCGCTAAAGGAAGCCAAAACTTTGATTGCGGTAGCGGGTACCGCGACAACTGTTGCGGCAGCCGCTCTAGAGTTAAACGAATACGAACGTCATGCAATTCACTTATCTAGAATCCCAGCAAGTAAAGTTTTCGAAGTTGCGCAACGCTTTCAATTAATGAGCCGTGATGAGATTGCAGCGCTTCCATATATGCACCCAGGTCGCGTTGATGTAATTGCAGCAGGATCACTTGTTCTCTCACGCGTTATGTTGGCAACTGGTGCCCAAGAATTCGTCGCCTCTGAATCTGATATTTTGGATGGTATCGCGTGGTCGCTAAGTCAATCCGCGAATTAGATCAAGCAATTGTTAAATGTAAGAAGTGCCCACGATTAGTTTCATGGCGCCAAGAAGTTGCGGTAACAAAACGGAAGTCTTATAAAGATGAAACATATTGGGGCAAACCCGTTCCTGGCTTTGGCGATGAGAATCCCACACTTCTAATTCTTGGATTAGCACCGGGTGCGCATGGTGCAAATAGAACAGGGCGAATATTTACCGGGGATAGTTCAGGTGATTGGCTATATCGCGCATTACATAAAGTTGGCGTTGCCAAGATTGCGACTAGTACTTCAATTGATGATGGCCAGAAACTTAAAGGTGTAAGAATTTCTTGTGCAGTTCGCTGCGTGCCACCTGATAACAAACCAAGCACAGAAGAGAAGGAAACTTGTTCAAAATATTTGGATCAAGAGCTGGCGCTATTATCTTCTAATTTAAAATCGATACTCGCGCTTGGAAGCATTGCTTGGAGTTCTGTAATTAGTTCACTTATCAGTAATGGTTTTGATATCCCTAAGCCAAAACCAAAGTTTGGTCATGGCGAAAGTTTTCTTGCCTCTAAAGGTGCTAAAGAAATTAAAGTGGTAGGTTCGTATCATCCGAGCCAACAAAATACCTTCACGGGAAAGTTGACCGAGAAAATGTTAGTGAATTCGATATCTAAAGCCTTAGCAGATAACATACCTACCTAGCCGGTTACGGAATGGCCCCTGTAGCCCAATGGCAGAGGCAGAGGACTTAAAATCCTCCAAGTGTGGGTTCGACCCCCACCGGGGGCACCATTTAAAGTATTTTTTAGCGCGTAGTGTTTCGCTTTGCAATTGTTAAAGTTATTGAATTTGACCCATTGGATACGTAAGTATTTGATGGAGTTGCAGTCGCCGAAATCGTTGTAAAACCGTGCAAACTTGGACGCCATGAGCAAGTTGCAATATTTGAGGCATTTGTTGCAACTTTTTTACAACCTGAAATGACTTTGCCTTTTTCATAAAAAGTAACTCGGCCCGGAAGATTTGATGTTGCAGTTAATGTTCCAACAGTTCTGTATGTTGCGTTTGAACCGCCAGAGAAAGTAATACTTACAATTGAAGCTAAGGGATAGCGCAGAATAATTATGCCGCTAGCACCATAACCACCATTGTAATCGGCACCAGATGCGTTGTAACCATTCCCGCCACCACCAGAACCAGTATTTGCGCGTGCGAATGATTCACTTGTAGTTGAAGATCCAGCAGATCCAGCATTGTTATTTACTGTTGAACCACCACCGCAATCTCCACCAGCTCCCGCTGTATATCCAGCATAAATTCCGCCACCACCTCCGGTTGCATAGCACGTTGTGGTTCCGGCAATAGGATCCGTTATTCCGTTACCACCCTTACCCGCAATATTTGTTGCACTATTTGAATTCTGTCCGGAACCGTTTGCGCCACCACCGCCACCAGAACCCCAAGTACCACCGCTAAAACCACTTCCACCGTTATTACCTACACCGTATCCATATGTTGAATTTTGAGTTGTTAATCCATACGCAGCCGATGAACCAGTGCCATTCCAATCTCCACCAGCACCACCCCCAGACCCACCATCAACTCCAGCACGAGTTACGTTGTCTGATCTTGCTGCATGGCCTCCGCCTCCACCACCAATTGCAATTCGCAGAGAGCCAAGTGATGAATTCAGTCCATTCCAACCTTGTTTATATGCAAGTGCAGGACCGCCAGCGCCAACAGTTATTGATTGGTAAGAGTTTGGCGTAATAGAAAGTGCAGAATCATAAATGTAACCTCCTGCACCACCTCCGCCACCTGCACGAGAGCCACCTCCGCCACCTCCTGCAATAACAAGAGATTTCAAGCTCGTTACATTGCCTGGGATCTTCCATCCACCATTTGCAGTTAAATAACTTCGAGGGAAAGTAATTACTGCATCGCCATTAATTGCCGTTGAACTTTCTATTGAAGAATAAGTTATTGAACCGGAAATTGTTAAATTTGTATTGTTTGAAGGAGTTGAGTCCATATTATTAATAGTGGAACCAGATTGATCATTAAAATCATAGTACGCAATCAAATTAGCGTCATTATTTGGTCCCCAATTATTCATATCTGCCAAGACTTGTGATGCTGTTCGCTGGGATGAATAAACACGTACTTCATCGATTTTTCCTGTGAAGTAATTAGACCCATAAGTACCTACGCTGAAATCGTTGTTATTTGCAGTCATCGAAGTAGTTACATTTGAAGTATATGTTTCGAGCAAT